>JANPGQ010000766.1:0-4346 GCA_031423975.1 Cytophagales bacterium
TCAGACATAAAAGTACTGTGCTACAAACAAGAAAATGAAGAATCAAGAACATAAAAAAGGAATAGAACAATTTATCCAAAATCACCATCAGGATTTCGATATGCACGAAGTTCCAGCGGGGCTATGGGATAAGATTGACAAGTCGCTTGGGAAAGAAATCGTCCAAAATGTGGAAGCAGACGAAGTAGTTTTTAAATTCAAAAAATCGTCTATTTCAAAACTTAAAATATGGGCAATGGCTGCCAGTTTAGTGCTTTTAATTGGCTATTCATTAGTATTTTACCTAAATAATAAATCAGACTCTACCGAACAAATTGTGGCCGAAGTAGCCCCTCAATATGGCGATAAAATGGTTCAATACACAAGTTTGATTGAAGGTAAAAGAGAAGAAATCAAACAAATTGAAGCACACGACCCCGTGATGTACAAAGAGTTTGCCACTGAAATTGAAAAATTGAACCAAGATTACCAAAACCTTCAAACAGAACTTCCCAAAACGCCCAATCAGGAGGAATTAGTAGAGGCAATGATTCAAAATCTGAGAGTACAATTAGATATTCTTAACCGTCAATTAATCATTATTCAGAAAGTAAAAGAGTATCAAAAAAGCCCCATGAAGAGTGTTTAATCTCATTCATTTTAACGAAAAACATCATGAAAAATATATTTAACATATTTATTATCAATGCTTTACTATTGACTAATACCTTTGGTCAAGATAGTTTGAAAAATAAATCTTCTGAAGAAGAAATAAGCATAAGTATTGAAGGGAAAACTCTTTTGAAAAATCAAAAGCAAACTCGACAATTACTTAAAGAGTTTTCAAAAGAAGATTCTCGCTTTGTTACTCGCAACAAATCTTATCAACACTCACCAGATGGTACTTGGCGTGAGTCCAATGCAGAGACGAATAAATCTTTTAAAAAAATGCCCGATGGTTCTTGGCAAGAAATAGATTCAGCCACAGAATCAACTAATAATAATTCCGAAGACAATCCCATCGAAAAGAAAAAGGTTATTTCTAAGTCATTCACGGTTGATGCCAAAGACAAACTATCCATCAACAATCAACACGGCGAAGTGAAAGTAGAGCTTTGGAATAAAAACGAAATCAAAGTGGACATTACCATTATGGGATATGGAAATTCAGAGAAGAAAGCTCAGGAACTTCTTGATAATGTGGAAATTATAGACAAAAGGGAAGGTGAAAAAATTTCATTTAAAACCCTCATTGATTCGGATAATGATAGCTGGTCTTGGGGAAATAATTGGAGTTGGAAAAGTGATAAAAAGGAAGAAGAAAATATAAAAAAAGGTGTTGAGGTAAACTACATGATTTATATGCCTCGCACCAATTCATTGGCAGTTTCTAATAAATATGGCAAAACCATTATTGCTCAATTCGCTGCTCCTCTGCGAGTTACATCCAATTACGGCAGTTTTACTTCCGACCGCCTAACGGGTGCCGACAAGGACATTTTCGTACAGTATGGTTCATCTAATATCAAGCAAATGGACGATGGTGATTTGCATATTGCCTATTCAAAACTCAATATCGACAAAGCAGATAATCTAAAATTGACCAATAATTATGGCTCTGTAACTTTAGACGACATCAATAATTTAGACGGTACTTTTCAATATTCAAGTGGAAAAATTGGCAGAATTAATGAAACAGGCAAACTATCAATCAGTTATTCAGACGGTGTGCAACTTTCAGAACTATCCAAAACCTTGAAAAGCCTTGATATTCGTTCCAATTATACAGCAGTAAAACTACCAGTGAACGGCGATGTGAACGCAGATTTTGAAGTAACTACTACCTACGCTAATTTTAGATATCCACAAGGCAAATTGACATTCACGGTAAATCCAGACGAAAATGATGATGATGACCGCAAAATGGGCTGGCAATCAACTAAGACTTACAAAGGCAAAATCGGCAAAGGATCAAATACCAAAATCACGATTAAGACCAATTATGCAGGAGTGAAGTTTTTGGAAAAATAGGCTTACCATTCGGTACAAGGTGAACGGTAAAGGGTAAACGGTTGTATGGGAATCAAAAAAGGAGAAGTCATTCATTTGACTCCTCCTTTTGCTTTCATTTACGCTTTAAAAATATTTTTGGTAACAATATTTCTTCATAAAACCGTTTACCCTTGACCGTTCACCGTGTACCGTATTTCACCCTTCACCATGAACCGTTACACTAATTCTCCTCTTCCTCTTTTTTCTTCACCTTCTTGGGTGCTTCATAAATGATTTTCCCTTTGGTATCTCTTTCTACCAAAACCTCTGATGGCGTAGTATCAAATTTATCTTTGGCATACATTGTTTCTTTGCTCAAACGCCCCATTGAACCAAATTGATGATATTCTCGCCATCTGCCCACTTTAATACTATCATCAAATTTGCCCTCTTCTTTCAACTGTCCGCCCTCAAAAAAAGAACGATATTCACCCGTTACTTTTCCGAATTTCACGGGAACAACTTCTTTTATTTTCTTTTCTTCTTTATCGTAATAAGAGAACTTAGAATCTGCCAAAAAACCGTCTTTAAATTTGTCTTTACTCAATAAAATATACTCTTGGTTGTACGTTTCCCAACGACCGTCCTTTACGCCTACAAAAAACGAACCTTCTTCAACCAATTCATCATTGACATACTTTTTGAAAGGTCCATGACAGATTTCTCCGTAGTTCTCATCCTTTCTTGGCACGTTGGTTACACGTCTCAATTTGGGGTCATACCACCAAATTTCCTTAGCGTAAATACTGGGTTCTGCTTCGTCTGGATTCCGCAAAACGTTTATCTCCTCAACCGTCAATCTTGTTCCCGAACCGTACTCACCAATCCGAAGTTCAAACTTGATTCCTTCATATTCATCCTTCGGTTTTTTCTTGATTTTTTTCTTATTATTATCTCTTCTAATTTTCAGACCTAAATCCGCAGAAAGGTCTCCAAGCTCTCCTTTTACCCTATTAAACTCTGCTTTATTATTTTTAATGTCCTCCTTTACATCCTTAATGGTCTTTTTGGCATTCTTGATATTATCTAAAATATCAGTCTGTATCAATCCACCCAAAATCCCCCCTTGTTTCTTAGCAGTAGTATCGGTTTTGGGCTTGGCGGTAGTCTTAAATTCATCCGACTGACCAAAGGAAATATTGGTAGAAAAGATTAGAATAGCGAATATTAAAAGAGAAAGAGTTTTCATTAAACGAATGATTAAAATGAATGTATTACCTTTGTAAAACGGAAAAATACTAATTTTATTTAATTAAAGATAACAATATCCGTTCCATTTCGCTAAATCGTAATATCAAATTCATTTGTGAAAAAAGATTCTAAAATATACATCGCAGGGCACCGAGGCATGGTTGGGTCAGCAATTCATCGGAAATTACAGGAAAAAGGTTTTACTAATTTCATTTTAAAAACCTCCAAAGAACTCGACCTTCGCAATCAACAAGCTGTTGCAGATTTTTTTCAAACCGAAAAACCTGAATACGTCTTCATGGCAGCCGCCAAAGTGGGTGGAATCATTGCCAATAATACGTACAGAGCCGATTTTTTGTACGAAAACTTAGCTATTCAAAATAATGTAATCCATAGTTCTTACGAAAATGAGGTTACAAAATTGATGTTTTTGGGTTCGTCGTGTATTTATCCGAAACTTGCTCCACAGCCTTTGAAAGAAGATTATTTACTGAGTGGGTTTTTGGAAGAAACCAACGAGCCTTACGCCATTGCCAAAATTGCAGGAATCAAACTTTGTGAAGCCTACAGAACGCAATACGGCTGTGATTATATTTCGGTAATGCCAACCAATCTTTATGGACCGAACGATAATTACGACCTCCAAAATTCACACGTTTTGCCAGCCATGATTCGCAAGTTTCATGAAGCAAAAGTATCTAAAAATCAAGGAGTTAACCTGTGGGGAACGGGTTCGCCGATGCGTGAATTTCTGCACGCCGATGACCTTGCCGAAGCCTGTGTATATCTGATGGAAAATTATAGCGAACCTGAGTTCGTAAATATCGGAACAGGTACAGATATAACTATCAAAGAATTGGCAGAAACCGTAAAAGAAATTGTGGGATTTGAAGGAAATTTGAATTGGGACACCACCAAACCAGATGGCACGCCCCGCAAACTCATGGACGTATCACGCTTACATGCACAAGGCTGGAAGCACAAAATAAACCTAAAAGAAGGGATTGCCTTAGCGTATCAAGACTTCTTGGAGCATCCTGATTCTTTGAGATTATGATGTTCCTGATTAGATGCGACCGTCGCTCGGTTCGATGTTCGTTTTACTACAAACATCGAACCGAGCG
>JANPGQ010000767.1:0-9154 GCA_031423975.1 Cytophagales bacterium
TTGAAAATTGGTTGTATTGAAGAAATCGCCTATCGTATGAATTTCATTGATGCCGAACAATTGAAAACCATTGCCGAACCGTTGGTGAAGAGTGGTTACGGACAGTATTTGTTGAATTTGTTGAAGTAGAAAGTCGCAGAATAAAATATGGAAAGCCCCATTAATTAAACGTTAATGGGGCTTTTTTGTTTGCGTTATCATTCTAAAAATTTAATTACGACAAGGAATTTTGTTAAAAATCTGTATCTTGAGTAAATTCTTATTTCTATCACTTAAACTACATTTCTCATGAAAAAGATTTTATTCCTATTTTTATTCATTTCATTCACTTCATTTTCTCAAAAAATTCCTTTTAAAATCATTGGTGAGTTTAATGATGAGCCTATCAAGAAAGTTGATGTTAGAAAAAATCCTACTTTTTCTATTGATACGATAATTGTAAAAAACAATACATTTACTATAACGGGAAAATTGAAATACCCAAGAAATATTGATGTAGTCATAAATGATTATGATGCTGGATATGGAGTATTTGTAGATGAAAAACCTGTGAAAGTGATTTATAAAGTTTTACCAGATATGACTTCTAAAAAAAGGAATTTAGAAATATTCCCGATTGAAATCTCTGGAAACCCAATCTCCATAGATGAAAATAATATTACTCAGTTTTACAGGAAAGTTAAATTTAAGGATACGTTTAACGATAATGACAAAAAAGAAATTATTGACAAGATTGAAAAACATTTAGCTCAATTCCCAAATTCTTATAGTAATCTTCTCCTTATTTCTGCAAACTTAGCTATTTTATCGGATGAGAAAGCATTAGGACTGATGCAGAAACTACCCTTAAATGTACAAAATGAATTTTTAGGTCCATGGATTTTAAAAAAAATAGAGCTTCGTAATAAAATAGGTAAAATCACGACTAACTTTGTTTTACCTGATTCAAGCGGTATAAATCATTTTTTAGTTGATACCACAAAGCAATATACCTTGGTAATGTTTTGGGATTCTCACTGTGGCCCCTGCCGTGCCCAAAATAGACAAATGCCAGACATTTTAAAAAAGCTTGATTTAAATAAAGTATCGATTGTAAGTGTTTCGCTTGATGAAGATAAACAAGATTGGCTAAGAGCCATGAAAACTGATAAAGTAACATGGTTACAATTAAATGAAAGCAAAACTTTCAGGAGCGATATAGTTAGATTTTTCAATTTTAATGCAATCCCATTTGATGTGTTAATTGACAAAAATCTAAAAATAAAAGCTTTGGGTTTTAATAACTCTATGGAAATAATAGGTAAGAAATAATGATTTAGTGTTAATTAAGTTTCTATAATTTCTCGAAATGGATATTGTTTTATTATCGGTCTGACTATCTCTGACCGAGTTTCATATTGGGTCAGACGATAGTCACACCGCTAATAATCAAAAAAGAAAAAATAAATTCTCCCTACATCTTCCCCAAAATATCCTCCATCAAATCATTCATTACATTCCCTTGAATTTGTGGTTTTTGGTAGCGACTGTCAAAATAAAAAGGTGCTATTTTGGTTATGATTCCTTCGTACATACGTTCGTGTAAGGGGTTCAATAGTACATTGTATGATAATTCCGTTTGGGCAGAATGTACGGCTGTTGGTATCTGTAGGGCTAAGAATTTTCTATTCTTAAACCACTGATTGGTAACACTTTGCAGTGATTTTGGGGCAGGTGAATTTCGCCAGTTTTTAGGTAACATTTCGGCTTCAATTGTCAAGATATCTTCTTGAGCAATCTCAATCGTTCCTACCAACAATGCGGGGAGTTTACTATTGGGAAAACCTTCAAAATAATGCACTAAATATTCTAAAGAAGCTAATTCAACGGTTCGGGATGTATAAACTACGGGCATTCCCACTGGATTCCAACGTCCACCCGTCAATTCTGCTCCTTTTCCTGATAGAAAATCTTTGGGTAAGCCATAATGTGCCGATTGAAGGCGATATAATTTTATCATGAATACGTGCCAAATTCTATTCTACTCAATACATTGTCCACCCACTCAAATCCCGTTACGGTATCTAAAAGGTCAAGGGCTGATTTATCCCCAAAAATTCGCATAGATTGCCGCATCCAAGGCTTAAAATCTTCCAGATTTGAAAATACCTCCTCCCCATGTTGGTATAAAAGCATTAATTTCAAAAGCCGTTCGGTACTTGATGTATCTAATTGTATATCAGGCGAATATCTATGAAATGTTCTTTCTGAAATATTTAAAATTCGTGCCATTTCACGGTCAGAAAGTCCTATTTTTTGTGCCACTAAATCCACAGCAGCACGGCTCAATCCTTTGCGAGAAAATTCGATTAAATCCAAAGGATTTTTAAGGCGAGTTAATACAATGGGCTGTTTCATATCTATAAATTTTACAATATGGCACAAATATATATGCCAAATGGCGTAGATGCAAATTAATTTTAAAGAAGGTTCAGATTAATATCCTTTGATTATTTTTAAGGCAACATAACCCCTACAAAAATACAAAATGTGTATAATTTGTAGAATACAATCATCATTTTGTTAATTTTCGAGCAATTTCAACCTCATCTATAAAAAAACCATTTATTGGTATATTTTTAGAGGATAATTAATAAACCTGATAATAAGTATAATTACAATGAATTTAAAAGTTAGCTGTCATCTTGATTTTCGCTCAGATGCCAATATTCCTTTACTCTTTGTGCTACGTCCACAAAGTGGCTATGCTCAAACTGTTATTGAAGAATCGTTCACCTTAACACCACAAGTTGCTCTTACTGAATATGTAGATGTGTATGGCAATTTTTGTCAGCGTTTGGTTAGCCCAATAGGAGATTTCAGGATAAGTAGTGAAGCTACTGTACAAACAAGTGATGTGATTGATGTCAATTTTGATGCTGATAGTGTAGCAATTGACCAATTGCCCGAATACACTCTGATGTATTTACTGCCCAGTAGATACTGTGAGTCAGATAAATTTGCTGAAATGGCGGAAGAAATAACGCTAAATAGTCCTACTGGCTATGCAAAAGTGGAAGCAATCCGTATTTGGGTAAAAAATAATATTACTTACAGCTATGGGTATAGCAATTCATCTTCGTCTGCATGTGATATAAATGCTTCCAGAATTGGGGTATGTCGAGATTTTTCGCATTTATGTATTGCTTTATGTAGGAGTATCAGCATTCCCGCACGTATGGTAGTTGGCTATCTCAACGCACTTGAACCTATGGATTTACACGCATGGTTTGAGGTTTATTTAGCCAATAAATGGTACACTTTTGATGCTACACAGGATGCACCTCGTGGTAATAGAGTAGTATTAGCTTACGGAAGAGATGCCAGTGATGTAGCTTTCGCTACGCAATTTGGTCCAATTGAATTGATAAATATGCAAGTAAATGTTGAACAAAGTACTACCGTATAAAGTGATATTTTATAATAAATGAGCTCAAAAACAGACTATTTATTCTGTTTTTGAGCTCGTTTTATAGTAAAACAACTATATTATCCCTTTCTAACAAATTCTGATTTTAGAGCCATTGAGCCAAAGCCGTCAATTTTACAGTCTATGTTATGGTCTCCATCGGTTAGCCTAATATTTTTTACTTTCGTTCCTGCTTTTATTGACTTAGGAGCTCCTTTTACGGGTAAATCTTTAATCACTACTACGGTATCTCCGTCTTGCAATTCATTTCCATTTGAATCAATCACTTTCGCACTCGAAAAATCATCTACTGATGCTTCGGTTTCTGCTGGATTCCATTCGTGGAAACATTCTGGACACACTAAGAGATTATCGCTTGGGTAAGTATATTCGCAGTTACATTTTGGACACGGCGGAAATTCTGATTCTGACATATTTGTTTTAATTTGGTTTTTGGCAAAGGTAGTCAAAACATTTATCAAATCTTCAAATGAGGCATCAGTAGACTGGTTTTAGTATTATTGAACTATATTTACTTAAACATAAAACCAAATAAATACTATGAACACACTTTGGAAACGCATTATTACTAAAACAATCCTCCGCCGTAAAAATCAAGGCGAACACTCTAAATATCAACTCGCTAAAGGGCATAAAGTGTTAATCAATTCATCGAAACGCCATCTTAAAGATTTTGTGTTAATAGTGGCGGGTATTTTTTCGGCCTCATTTGGTTTCAAAGGTTTTTTATTGACCAATCATTTTATTGATGGCGGTGCTACGGGAATTTCTCTCTTGATTTCAGTATTGACGGATATTCCTTTGTATTTTCTGATTATTGGCATCAATATTCCTTTCATTATTCTTGCCTATAATATCATGGGCAAACAATTTGCCATCAAAACAGCCCTTGCCATTGCGGGACTTTCGCTATGTTTGGCAACGGTACATTTTCCAGATGTTACCAAGGATAATCTATTGGTTGCCATTTTTGGCGGTTTTTTCTTAGGGGCAGGTATTGGGTTGTCCGTGCGTGGGGGTGCGGTAATTGATGGCACGGAGGTACTTGCCATCTATTTGAGTCGAAAATTTGGAACATCCATTGGTGATATTATCATTGTCATCAACATCATTATCTTCTCGGCAGCCGCATATTTTCTTGGGGTTGAGGTAGCTCTTTATTCCATGATAACCTATTTGGCAGCATCAAAAACGCTTGATTTTATCGTTGAGGGCATCGAAGAATACATTGGCGTAACGATAGTATCTACTCACAGTGAGGATATTAGGCTAATGATTATCCATAAATTGGGGCGGGGCGTAACCGTATATTCTGGAAAAAGAGGCTATGGCAAACGGGGTGAAATAAAAGAAGTTGATATAATTTATACCGTTATTACCAGACCAGAACTGATGAAACTCAATGCAGAAATCGCCAATATTGAGCCCAACGCTTTCATTGTGATGAACAGTGTAAAAAATATTAAAGGGGGAATTGTAAAGAAAAGACCATTGAGTCATTAAGGAAAACTAATCATCGAAAATAGTAAGGGTTTTTCCGTATATAATTGTAATTTAGCGAAAACCAAATTCAGTATCATAATCCTAAAACCATGAAAAAACTCTCCAACTTGCTCCATTGCATCTCAAACTGCGAAATACTAATCATTACTATCACTCTGATAATTTCGCCCCTACTTTCATGTAGTACCAAAGAATCCAAACAAGATTCCGTTTTACCCATCAAAGGCACATGGCAATTAATTAAAGGAACAACCATCGAAAAAGGTGATACTACCATTACAGATTATACCAAAAATATATCTTTTATAAAAATCATCAACGATTCACATTTTGCATTTCTGAAACATGATTTGAGCAAAGGAAAAGGAGAATCTAAAGCTTTTGATGCGGGCGGTGGTACTTATAAACTTAAAGACAGCCTTTATACTGAGCGTTTGGAATATTATAAACAAAAAGAATGGGAAGGCGGCGAATTTTCATTTGTCATTACCCTCAAAAACGATACCCTCACCCAAACGGGCATCGAAAAGGTGGAAAGTGCGGGCATAAACCGAGTAAATACGGAGATATATGTGAAGTTGAAAAAATGAGCGTTGTTTTCATGTGGCACAGTTTTTTTAATCCTTGTTGATAATAAATAAATAAAAAAACAACCATGAAAAAAATTACCATTTACATAATGACAGCCGTTTCGTTGTTGTCATTTGTCCCCACAACCTCTAAGGCTGAAGCCAACATCAATCCTAAGGAAAAAATTGAAATGACGGCTGAACAAGCTCAACAAGCCCAAGTGATGATGAACCGTTTGGAAGAAATCAAGGCTATGGACAAGTCAGATATGAGTCGGGTAGAAAAGAAAGCGTTGCGAAAAGAAGTTAAGACTATTAAAATGGCAATGGCAGACCTTAACGGGGGAGTTTACCTTTCAGTAGGGGCAATTATCATTATTGTTTTATTGCTAATTTTGTTATTATAAAAGAATTACGACTAAAGAATTATGATTTAAGATTAAAGATCTTACAATCAGAACTTAATAAAATTATTTATTAAGTTCTGATTTAGCAAATGAATCGAAAATCGTAATTCTTTATTCGTTAATCTAAGAATTGTCTTTGGGTACATTTACTTGTAAAGCATCGGGTATCAAATTGGCAGTAACGGCATTTACTTTTCCAAGGTATTCACCGTCTATTTGAAAATGCACCTTCTTTCTACTTTTCATCGTTAGTGAATTGGTTTGATACACTTTCGTCTTTTCTTCATCATAGCTTTCATGTGAAATTACCATTTTAAAAATTTCCAAAAATGAGATTTGCTTGATAACAATTACCTCAAAATATTCATCATCCAAATTCCCAATCGGATTTATTACTGCTCCCGTTCCATACTTCGTAGCATTGGCAATCACCACCATAAATGCCTTCAATTTTATTTTTTTACCGTCAATTACCATCTCAATATCCATCAATGAATTTTGCAAAAGCACTTTTATTGACGCAATCATGTAGCCCCACATTCCCCGAACACCATTTGATTCAAATTTTTTCATCAAATAAGCATTCAAACCAATGTCGCTGAGGTGAATACAGAGTTGGTCATTTACAGTAGTGGTATGAATTTTTCTTATCTTCCCATGAACGATAACATCTAATGCCTTGATGGGGTCTTCGGGAATGCCCAATTCTTTGGCTAATCCGTTGGCAGACCCTCCTGGCAAAATACCCAAAATAATGGAGGTTTCCATAATGCACTCTGCCACTAATTTTACAGTGCCATCGCCCCCAACTGCAATGGCTTGGGTTGGCGCAAAAGCATTTAAGCGTTCCTTTATGGTGTCAAGGTTACAGTTTTTCGTTAAAAAATAAAGCTCTATTTTGTAATTCAAATGAACAAAGTAAGCATTAATTATAGTTGCCCAGTCGTGGGAATTACTGCCCGAATTGGGATTTATTACAAAAAGAAGTCGTTCATTTACAGAGTTTTTCATATACGCTATTTTGAAAATATTAATAAAATTGAAACAACATAAATCCGCAAATAGTTGATTTAAAAGCCATTCTAAGCATTTTTATAATATTATGGATAAAGAATCATACCATCCAAAATATACCATAAGAGTTTATCATGGGTACGGACACCAAAGAAATATGGTGGTGTATGGACACGTATTGGCGTATAAGCCTGTACGTACCAGCCTATACACCGATAATATTTTGCTCAACATCATTCATCTTATCAGATTATTTTTTGTAAGCCCACTTCCCCACGTCAGAGTTCAGATGCGGTGGAATAATCAACACTTTTTTAGCACTACCGAAAAAGATGGATTTTTTAAATTTGAATGGCAGTCAAACGAACACGTAGAAGCTGGCTGGCATCAAATAATTATTAATACTATTGATAAACAAGGCAGAACTACCGCTACTGGCGAGGGCAAAATCTTTATCCCACATTCCACACAATACGGTTTTATTTCTGATATTGACGATACCGTTTTGGTTTCTCATTCTTCAAAAACGGGCAAAAAATTAAGGGTAATGTTTACGAAAAATCCACGAAGCAGGAAGACTTTTGCTGACGTAGTAAAGTTTTATCAATTACTTTCACTCGCCCATACCACGCCCGATTTGCTCAATCCTTTTTTTTATGTTTCCAGTAGTGAATGGAACTTGTATGATGATTTGAATGAATTTTTTAAGCATAATGATTTACCAAAAGGAGCTTTTTTATTGAATAGTATCAAAAAATGGTATCAACTTTTTAGTACGGGCAACACCAAGCATCAAGGAAAGTTTATCCGTGTAATTAGAATATTAGAGGCATTTCCTAAACAAAAATTCATTTTATTGGGTGATAATTCGCAACGTGACCCTGAGATTTACGCCTCAATTGCCAATAAATATTCCGATAGAATCATCGCTATTTATATCCGAAATGTTCAGAAAAGTAAAGTAGAAATTACTTCGCAATTATTTTCAAGTATTCAAAACAAACAAATTTATGCTTTCCAATTTAACCATACCGATGAAGCTATTATTCATTCAAAGTCAATTGGATTGATAAAGAGTGAGGTTTAAAATGGGTATTAAATTCCCCGAAAATATACAGAATTACTCAACAAAAATATTGGTATAATAATTTTATAATACTGATTGTAATATATCGTGTTAAACTATAAATTTTAAATCAATTATTATGAAAAAGTTATTAATCTTAGCCATTTTTAGCGTAATGGCACTTTCAGCTTGTAATAGCAAGAAACCAGAAGATAGCAAAGAAGTTGCAGAAGAAAGAAATGAAGCAAAATTTGACACCACTAAAATGGACGATGATGCTGAGTGGGCAGTGGCAATAGCCGATGGTGGTATGTTGGAAGTAAAATTGGGCGAATTGGCTCAGACCAATGCATCAGCAGCATCTGTGAAAGACTTTGGTATGATGATGACCAAAGACCACGGTGCAGCCAACAGTGAATTCGAGAAATTGGCAGAAAAATATAATATCTCACTTCCTACCACTTTGAGTGATAAATCTCAGAAGCTGTATGATAAATTGGCGGGTAAAAAAGGAGCAGAATTTGACAAAGCATACGTAGATGATATGAAAGACGACCATGAAGAGGATATCGAAATGTTTCAAAAAGAAGCCGATAATGGCAAAAATGCTGACTTAAAAGCATTTGCTATCAAAACACTTCCTACTTTAAAGCATCATTTAGAAACTGTGAAAGGAATTAAGGAGAGAATGTAGTTCCAAAAGAACATTTAAAGGGTTATCTATTTATACATAAAAATACAAAAGCCAAATGCTTATTCAATTAAGTATTTGGCTTTTTATATTTACATACATAGCCAAATAATAGCTATTAATTTTTTAAAATATTGATAATAAGTTAGTTATTGAAAAATGAGCTGTTGTACTAAATTGATTATTACTAAGTTGCATTTCAAAAAAACCAAAATTGGGGTAAATACGTATGTTTGTGTGATACAAAAAAATAATGAAACTGCATTCGTAAAACAGAGTGAAGATGCAAAACAAATTTTTTTTATTCGTGTTACCACATTATACCATTTTCCTTTCCATTAATTTTTAATGAATTACATAAAACGAATTAATTTAAAACATCAAATATGAAATTTTACAAATTTTACAAATCAGTATTTATTACCCTTTTTATTT
>JANPGQ010000768.1:0-1721 GCA_031423975.1 Cytophagales bacterium
CTATCAGAAATAAAGAAACGGAATACAGTTATTTCTCAAACCTTAGCAAATGCCTTGACCAAGTCACAACATCGCTGGCTATTAATGGCTGGGAGGCAAAGATAAATTATACTGCCGTGTATCGTAGCTTGAAAGAAAAAGGCAAATTCGTTTCTGAATTTAGTTTGGCAGGAAATAAGATTTTTAAAATTGTCCTTACGCCACGCACTATTAATCCAGCACTTACGATGTTAGGGATTGAAGAAAAACCAAAATGATTTATTTTTAGAAAAAATATGATTTAATAGGTCATATTCCTCTTGCAATTCTCCGTTTAATAAAAATTTGTATTTTTTTAGCTATTTTTTTTTAATTTCGTATAGTTTTAATCGCAGGTTAAGGCATATAGAGAAAAATTCGCCATCTTTACTCTGTATTGCTTTGTCAATTCACTATTAAATTACCTTGAAATCCTTACTGAAGTTTAAAAAATGGATATGGTTCGCAGTGATAGCGTTTGTGTCACTGTCTATTGTTGTTTTTGCCAAAAATGTCCATCGTCTTCAGAAATGCAAAAAAATCAACATTGTTATCGAAGGAAACAATGAAAATCGCTTGATAACGCCACAAGAGATTTATGCACTAATCGCCCCGAATGTAGTTGAAAATCCAGAAGGAAAACCTTTTGACAGAATTAATTTTAAGAAAATCGAAGACAGAGTGAAAGCCAACCGCCTGGTAAAAACTTGTCAAGCCCACCGTGATTTGAGTGGAGAATTGACCTTGGATATAGAAGAACACGTTCCCATTGCAAGAGTTGTAAGCAACAATAGACAAGATGATTACGTTACTGAAAAGGGCGAATTTATTGGGGTATCACCTCATCATACCGTCAGAACGCTTTTATTGTCGGGTAATTATTTTGAATTAATACCTGATTTAAAAAGTACAAAAAGTAAGCCCATTCTTGACCTTGTGAAGAGTATCAATGAAGATTCCTTTTGGAAAGCCCAAATTTCACAATTAGTAGTAGAAAAAGATGGAGGTATTACCTTAATTCCAGAAATTGGAAATCATCAAATTGAATTTGGCATGGGTATTGAAATTGAGGCTAAATTCAAGAAATTAAAGATATTGTATAAAGAAATCTTGCCCGTAACAGGTTGGGATAAATATAAGAAGATTAGCGTAAAATATAGAAATCAGATTGTATGTGAATGAGTTTGGAGTTATGAGTTATGAATGATGAGTTATGAGTAGTTGATAATTTTCTCTACTTTAAATTCATCATTCATAACTTATAATTCATCATTAAAAACTACCCTCCCCATGAGCGAAATAATTGTTGGACTTGACATAGGCAGCAAACAAGTAAACGTTGTTGCTGGCAGACTTGACCATTTGGGCAAGCTGGAAATTCTTGGTTTGGGAAAAGCCGATACTACGGGGCAGGTATCGAAAGGTGTTGTTTTGAATGTAAACAAGACTATCGAAGCTGTTCAATCCGCTATTGAACAGGTTGAAAATCAGGCAAATATACATATTAGAGGCGTTTTTGCGAGTGTAGCTGGACCTAATATTCATTGCATAAAGCATAAATCAACTATCACTCGTCAGACTTCGGGCGAAGAAGTAACCGTTACTGATGTTGATCAAGTAGCAAATGATGCTAAACGGACTTTTATTTCCAGAGGCAATGCTATTGTGCATACTTTCCCGCAAGAATATTTTGTGGATTCTAT
>JANPGQ010000769.1:0-19084 GCA_031423975.1 Cytophagales bacterium
GAATCTCGTATAAATTATTTTTTCCTAAACTACTTTAAACATAATCTCAATGAAAAACGCTACTCCACGCTTCATTTTAATCACTTTTACCATTTTCTTATTCGCTTTTGGGTATAATACTCATGCCCAAAACCATAATCTCAAAGTATTTCTGACCTCAAAATCTTCTGATATTTTTATTGAAAACGTAAGTTTGCGAGTCAATGGAAAATATGTTGGAGTCAGACCAGACAAAGCGGGTCGTTTTGACCTTCAATTAGCCACTGGTAAATACAAACTGGTGTTTAGCCATGTGGGTTTCAAAATCACCGAAAGCCAATTTTATCTACAAACCGATTCAACCATTCGGGTAGAAATGGAACTTGCTACCAACGAATTGGATGAGTTTGTGGTAAGGGGTACGGCAAATACGCAACGCAAAGATTTTAGTATTGGCAATATGAGTCTCAATATCAGAGGACTAACACGCATTCCTGTTTTCATGGGCGAGTTCGACCTCCAACGTGGGCTACAAACGCTCCCAGGCGTGAGTTCGGTAGGTGAAGGAGCAAACGGGCTGAATATCAGAGGGGGAAATGTGGACCAAAATCTGATACTTTTTGAGGGAAATCCAATCTATAATCCGTCCCATCTTTTTGGGCTTTTCTCCGTAATTCCAGGCGAAAGTATTCAATCCATTGATTTGTATAAAGGCACTACGCCCGTCCGTTTTGGTGGCAGAACATCCTCTGTCATTGAAATTAAAGCAAAAGAGCCTTCATTGAATACCACAAAAATTGAAGGAGGAATCGGATTGATTGCCTCAAAATTTCACATTGAACAACCCATTGTCAAAGATAAATTGAGTATTTTGTTTTCAGGTAGAAATTCATTTTTGGGAAATTATCTTGACCAATTTGATGATAAAATAAAGTACAGAGGCGGTTTCAATGAAGCGTTTGGCAAACTATTATTTCGCCCCAATGAAGCCAACAGAATTACGTTGAGCCATTTTTATACGGAAGACCATTCTTTTTTCAAAGGAATTGCTTTTCAACGAGACGGCAATACCAATGAAAATTCTGAAATCAATTTTTCCATCAATGCCTCTTCGCTCAAATGGAGTAATTATGCCAAAAAAAATGCTGCCTACACCGAACTGAGCCTTACGCATTCCTTGTACGTACCACAATTGGGAAGTAAAGGAATAGTAATTAGTCAGACTTTCGATAATGAGATTGCAAAAACGGGATTCAGATTTAACCACAAACGTGATTTAGGGGCTAAAAACAACATTGAGGCGGGTTTTGAAACGAACATGAACCGCATAAGCCCTGGCATTTATAAGCAAGACGGCGTTTTAGTGAGTAGTTTACCCACCGAAAAATCCCTTGAATCGGGCATATATACTGCCTTGGAAAACTATTCTATCGAAAATTTCAAGGCTTCTCTTGGCGTAAGATATTCGTATTTTCAGAATTTAGGACCTGCCAATTATCGGCTCTACCAAACCGAAGATAGACTTTTACGACCACAATATACCGTTGAAAATGTTACGGGGAATAGCGTTTATAATACCTACGGAGGTTTTGAACCACGCATTGGTTTGACTTACAAAATCAATGCTCAGAGTTCGTTGCAAGCCAATTATAGCGTCAATCGGCAATATATTCAGATTGTTACCAACAACACAACGCCCTTGCCAGTATCTCGTTGGAAAGTGGCTGACCCCAATATAAAACCCCAAATATCTTCAATTTACACAATGGGTTTTTACCAAAATCATGACAAATTAAATTGGTCAGCGGAGGTTTATTACAAAGAAAATCAGAATTATCTTGATGTGGTTCAGGGCAGTAATTTTCTGTTGAAGGATAACGTAGAAACCGATTTGATTCAAGGCAAAAACAAGGCTTACGGTTTCGAGACTGCGATGGAATATCGTTTTGGGAAATTGGGAAAATCTGTTCTTTCAGTCAATTATACGTTTAGTCGGTCTTTCAATCAGTTTGTGGGAGCAAATTATCTGAGTAGAATCAATGATGGTGAATGGTATCGCTCCAACTTTGACCGTCCGCATACCTTTAATATCAGTATAAAAATCCAAGAATCGCCAATCCATCATTTTTCATTTGCCTTTGCCTACATATCGGGCAGACCCGTAACCAGCCCAAGCACGTATGCCGAGATTGGCTTGGTTTCCTATCCTGTTTATTACACTCGCAATAATTTCACTTTACCCGCCTATCATCGCTTAGATTTTTCATGGATAATTGACAATCCGAGTCGCAAAACGGGTCGTTACAGGGGCAGTTGGCAGTTTAATTTGTATAATGCTTACGGACATGAGAATATCTATTCCATCTTTTTTGAAAATAAAAACGGTCAGGCAAATGCTCGTTCTATTTCTGTGATTCCTCAAATAATTCCTTCTCTTTCTTACACTTTTGTTTTCAAGTGAAAATTTTTTATCCAAAATGCAACATTCTAAAAAACTCTACGTCTTTTATAAAATTGTTAATTTATGTTAATAGGCAATATTTAACTAAGTAAATAGTTATATTTGTAAATCTCTATTAATAAAACAAAAACTATGGAAATCAAAAGCTACGCCCAATCTACCATACCACTTACTAATCCCCTTAATAAAATTTCTTGTTGCTATATTTAAACTATTGATTTTCAGAGTTTTACAATCTGAAATAGCCATTTTATTGCCTTTTTTGTAACCACATAGAAATGATAGGCATGTTAGATCTTGAAGGTAATTTTATGAAACCTAATTTTCTATCTCCCCTATCCTATGCTGTAAGAATTTAAACTCAAATAAAATCTATCAAAACCCCTCTACTATCATGCGGAAAGCTACCCAATTCCTGTTTTTCTTTCTTTTTTGTGCCTCTATCTATGCTCAAAATCCAGCTAAAATTACGATTAAAGGCGTAATTCAAGACACCTCCGCCGCCGTGATGAACGGGGCAACGGTCATGCTTTTGACTCCAAAAGACTCGGCACTCGTCAATTTTTCACGTGCCAATGATAAAGGCGTTTTTGAGTTCCGAAATGTCAAAAATGGCAATTACATCCTCAAAGTTTCTTATGTAGGTTTCATTCCTTTTCAACAAATTTTAGCTCCTTCTGCCACTGAAATTGAAGATTTGGGAGCTTTAAAAATCAAACCCATTTCCAAGGAATTATTAGAGGTTGTAGTCCGAACCGCCAGAGCTCCACTAACCATCAAAGGCGATACCATTGAGTATGATGCTCGTTCGTTTAAAGTACCACCTGGGTCTTCGGTGGAAGATTTATTACGGCGTTTGCCAGGGATGGAAATTGACGCACAAGGCAATATCAAAGCTCAAGGAAAAGACATTAAAAAGGTATTGGTGGACGGCAAAACCTTTTTTGGCGACGACCCTAAAGCCGCAACCAAGAACTTGGGAGCAGAAACTATCTCGAAAGTACAGGTTTTCAATGATAAATCTGAACAGTCTAAATTGACTGGCATTGATGATGGCAAGAAGGAAAAAGCTATCAATTTGGAACTGAAAGAAGAATACAAAAAAGGCTCTTTTGGCAAAATCACGGGGGCAGTGGGTACGGACTCACGCATGGCTGCCCGAGGAAATTATAACCGTTTCAATAAAAAAGAACAATTTTCAATATTGGGTTACGGAAACAACATCAACGAAACGGGGGTAAATTGGAGTGATTACGGTGAGTTCAAGGGAAATAATTCCTTCAATAATAACGACAATGGCGATTTTGGTTTTGGCGGAAACCGTAATAATTGGGACGGAGGCGATGGCATCACCAACCAGTTTGACGGTCGTGGATTTACCAATAATGCGGGCGGTGGCGTTAATTATAATTTTGACAATAAGAAAACCAAGCTCAGTACCAGTTATTTTTATAACCAAACTCGCTTGATGTTAGATCAATTTCAGAACAAGAAAACCTTTCTCCAAAATAATTCTTTCTTGACTACTGATACGTCGGCTCAAAATAATTTCAGGGGTAATCACAGCATCGGTACTCGTTTTGAACAGATGATAGATTCGAGCAATACGCTCATTGTGAAGGCAAATATGCGAGCAGGAATGCGTAATGATAAAAACAGAATGTTCCAAAGCAATTTGACGGAAGAAGGCGTTTTACGTACTCGTTCAGACATAAACAATCTCAGCGATTTTACGAGTCTTTATCTCAATACCAATGCCATTTTTCGTCATAAATTCCATAAAAAAGGACGTAGTTTTGCTTTGAGTTTTGGGTATAATATCAACAATTCAAACGGTACCGAAAACCTCAATTCATACAGCAGATTTCTGTCGGCAAGCAATTTTAATGAACAAGTCAGAGCTATTAGTCAGATAAATAATAACGACAATCGGCAGAATCTTTTGAAGGGAAGTATCTTATATACCGAGCCTTTATCCAAGAAAATCTTTTGGGAAACTTTTTATAATGGTTCTTCTGATAAACGCAATGTGGACCGCCAAGCCTACAATGGTTTGCAAGAAAACCGTCGTTTTGATAGTTTAAGTACCTATTACGAGAATACTATTACTTATAATCGGGTCGGAACCAGTTTGCGTTATTCTCATGCGGGTGTTAATATTATGGTGGGTGGAGCAGGTTTACAGTACGGACTCGAAGGTGCTCAATATTCTAAAAAAGGAACGAATAGCCTTTCTAACATTAGCAAAAGTTATCCCGCCTTTATGCCTTATGTAGATGCCAGTCTCGAACTGAAAAACAATTTATATTTTAATCTTAGTTATAGTTTGGAGGTAAATGCTCCACAAATTGCTGACTTACAACCAGTTATTAATAATAATAATCCGTTCTTTATCTCAACGGGCAATCCAGATTTAAACCCAGAGAAAAGCCATAGCGTCAGTTTCTCGCTAAATAAATTTGACCCCTCTACGTTTATGAGTGTAAATCTTTGGGGGGGCTATGATTATTATTTGAGTCAAGTGGTTTATAATCAAACCGTTGACCCTTCCACTTTCATAACTCGTACTCGTCCAGAAAACCTGTCGGGCGGAACACGCTTGTACATTGGAACGTATTGTAGTTTCCCAATTATAAAAACGAAATTGACGGTGAATTTCAACCCCAATATCAATACTTCTAATAATCCTACGTACATAAATGGCATTTTGAACGATAATAATAATCAAAATTACAACCTCCGTTTTGGTTTTAATTTAACGCCTGGAGATAAACTGATTGTAGGTTTAAATGCCCAAGTAGGCATCAATAATATCAAATATTCATTGAGCGAAGCCCAAAATCAAAATATCAGAAACAATAGCTTTGATACGTCTATCAAATGGAATTTCATGAAGAAAACATTCTTTGAAACCAACTTTGATTACAAATATTATAAAAATGAACGTTTCGGATTTGAGCAAGAAATTCCGATTTTAAATGCCTCCGTGAGACGATTATTCATGAAAGAAAATAAATTAGAAGTTCGTTTGGCAGCGTTTGATATTTTCAACAAACGTCAAAATATCATTCAAAGAGGTTTCCAAAACACTGTAACTACTCAAACATCCTTAACTTTAGCCCGTTATTTTATGTTGAGTTTGACTTACAATGTAAAAGGACACGTAGATAAATTGAAGAAAAATCAAGGTTGGGATTAATAAAAAAATAAAATCATGAAAAAGAACATATTTATATTACTCATATCATTATTTTCCATAAAAACCTTCGCTCAACAAGAAGGATTAATACGCTATACACGTACTACATATTGGACAAAACTAAACTCAACACTGACATATTTGAGTAAGCAAGAAAAAGAAAAACAAGCCTACATGTTTGGTGGCAGAGACGACTGGCAGGAATATACCTTGCTATATTTCAATGACAAAGGCAGTTATTATACGCACTCCGACCAATTGACCAGTTGGGAGGAAAAGTATGATTATAGCGGACGAAAAGAGGTTATGGGAATCAAGCGAGATTTTGAAAAAGGCACCATGACCGAAATATTTGAAATGGTAGGAAAAACCTATATCATCGAAGATTCTCTGAAAACCTTAAATTGGAAAATCCTCAATGACATTAAAGACGTAGCGGGGCATATTTGCATGAAAGCAATGGTAGAAGACACCATCAAAAAGCAGAAAATCATTGCATGGTTTGCCCAAGATATTCCCTTAAATGCTGGCCCAGAAAGGCTTTACGGTTTACCAGGCTTAATCTTAGAATTAAATATCAATGACGGAGCCGTAATTATAGAAGCAACCAAAATTGAACCCCTCAAAATCACAACGCAGATGGATTTACCTAAAAAAATGAAAGGCAAAAAGGTCAATGAATTAGCGTATCAAGATATTTTGAGAAAATTTATTCAAGAAAAAATCAAAGAAGAACGTAATCCATTTTGGATAATTCGGTATTGAGCAAGTTTTGATTTTCACCCTTATAAGCGTTGTGGACGCTTATAAGGGTTATTTTTTAGGCAAATCATTAGATAATTTTGTCAAATGATACAAATGAAAATAATGTCGTTTATTAATTCTATACGTCCGATTTCGTAAAACCTGTATTAGTATGCTACTCGCTACCAAGCCCGCACTAATACCCACTACGGTCGGGCTAACCTCTATTTTTAAATTACCCAATTGATTCAGAATATCAAAGGAAAAAAGCATGACCCCTGCCACACCCAAAAGCCCAATCCCATCCAGCATAGTAGGCTTCCCTTTTCCCAAATAAACTTTTCTGATTTCCCTAAATTTCACTTCCTGTAAATCAAAAATAGAAGTTTGATTTACAGTTGGAGCATAAAAAAATGAGCTATCCGTTAGCCTGACGATTTGTAAAGCATATTTTTGTTTATCATTATCAAGTTTCACAACAATAGTGCTATTTTCATAAAAACTCACATTCCGTTGTTTGCCAGTCATTTGTAGCGTTAGGGAACGAATAAATGGCTCTTCTAATAGATTTGATTGAGCATATATTGGCAAATACAGGAAGCACAAAAGCATTAGTAAAATTGCTATTTTCATACACATAGTTATTTAGTATTTCATAAAACGATAATGATGAAATGGTATTTTCGGAAGTATAATTAATTAACCTAAATTAACACTAAACCAAATATCATTTGGCAAAAAGGGATAAAAGCCAATTATAATAATTAATTTAGTGTTCTTTTATCCAAACAATTAGTTGAAATAAGTTTTTAACAAGAAAAAATAACACTATGTCAAGTTTGTCTTCTCAGAAAGGTGTTTTGCACGGCGATGCTTTGCAAGAACTCTTTGAAATTGCTAAAAAAAATCAATTTGCACTGCCAGCCGTAAACGTTACCGGTACTGATACCGTTAATGGTGTTTTGGAAGCTGCCAAAGCGGTAAATTCACCCGTGATTGTTCAATTTTCAAACGGTGGAGCTCAGTTTTACGCAGGTAAATCTTTACCAAACGGAAAACAAGAGGCTTCTATCGCTGGCGGTATTTCGGGAGCTCATCACGTACACCTTATGGCGGAGGCTTATGGCGTCCAAGTGATTCTTCATACTGACCACTGTGCCAAAAAATTATTGCCTTGGTTAGACGGTCTTTTGGATGCGGGCGAAGCGTTTTATGCACAACACGGCAAGCCTTTGTTCTCTTCACACATGATAGATTTATCAGAAGAACCCATCGAAGAAAACATCGAAATCTGTAAGCATTATTTAGCGAGAATGTCTAAAATAGGCATGACATTGGAAATTGAATTGGGCGTAACGGGTGGTGAAGAAGATGGCGTAGATAACTCAGATATTGATTCCTCAAAATTATATACTCAGCCTTCTGAAGTAGCTTATGCTTACGAAGAATTGAGTAAAATATCTCCCCGTTTCACTATTGCAGCCGCTTTTGGTAATGTTCACGGAGTTTATAAATCAGGAAACGTTAAATTGTCTCCAATCATTTTACATAATTCTCAGGAATTCGTAAAAGAGAAATTTGGTTTAACGGCTGAGAAACCAATCAACTTTGTGTTCCACGGAGGTTCGGGGTCATCACGTGAGGAAATCCGTGAGGCACTTTCTTATGGAGCCATCAAAATGAATATTGATACCGATTTGCAATGGGCATTCTGGGAAGGTATTTTGAATTTTTATAAAGAAAAAGAAGGTTATTTGCAAGGACAAATCGGAAATCCATCGGGTGCAGATTCTCCAAACAAAAAATTCTATGACCCACGTGTATGGTTGCGTAAAGGCGAAGATACTTTCGTAAGTCGCTTGAAAGAGGCTTTTGAAGATTTGAACGCTACTAATGCAAATCAATATTTGGCATAAATAAATAGCTTAAAGCTTTAAGTAAAAATAGCCATCAGAATTGTCTGATGGCTATTTTTTATAGATGATGATTGGTTCTAACAAAACAATCCCCTAAGTTGTTACGCTACAATAAACGACATTTTTTAAGCTAATTTGCTATTTTTTAGGCTGACAGCCATTTGCCGATAGCTACCTACTTCACTTTATTCCCCTTCATTCTACGCACTTTAATTTTCAAATTATTCAATACACTTTTCGAAAGCATCAGACGAATACGTGGTTTTTTGTAAATCACTAAATATTTATTGCCTTCGTAGTCCAAACGTGAAAAAGTAGATGTTCCCTCTTTATCAACTAATTGATAAAAGAATTCTCCCTTCTCCCCTGCCACCGGACCAAAACGGAGCGAATTATCTTCTTTACTTTTTTCAAAGGAAATCAATAACTGAGCATTTTCTTCTTTCTGAAAAAGCCCTGGCGTACCTTTTTCCAAAGAAATACGATTGATATATCGACCGTTTTTGAAAATCACTTTTCCAGATTTAATATTAGCATCCGACGACGGTACTTCACGTTCCAAATACAGGGGGTTGTCATTATAATACTGAATTCGAGATAAATCGAGTTCATTTTCTTCGAGTTGGTGCATCAGCGACCCTGTCAGATACACATTTTTTTGACAACTGGATAAAGCGAAAACACTTAGGACGATCAAGATTTTTTTCATTATTTTATTACGTAAGGATGGGGTGAAATACGATTCACGGTGAAAGGTTAGGGTAAAATGCCTGTATTTCGACATTCGTAATTACACTCAATACCCATAAATATTCGTACTGAATCGTAAGATGGAATATTATCTTACTCCAAATAATTTCTAATCAAGACAAGTAATTAAATATCAATTGATAAAAATACTTTAAAATTTGTTTAAAATCCAAAAAAACAGGCTTATATCAAGCTAATTGTCTTTTTTTAGGCAATAATTAATCATTTGATACTCTCATTCATTTCCAAAGACGATGCCAGAGTTGAGGATTGGAAATTGGTTATTAAATATTACCAGCATTTCCCAGTAACCAATTCACTAATAACCAATCCAAACTTCTCCTCAAAACTATTATAAAAATATTTTCAAGAAATTTTGAAAGTTCAAAACTATTCTATACATTTGTTACGTTGAATTAACCGCCAAAGAACTAACTATTTAAAATTTAATATATGACGCTTGATGAAGCAAAACAACATCTAATCCAAGCATGGGGAACGTTGGGGTCGAGTTGGGGTGTTAGCCGAACAATGGCACAAGTACACGCACTCCTGCTGGTATCGCCAGTATCCATGACTACCGAAGACATTATGGAGGCTTTACAGATTTCAAGAGGAAACGTCAATATGAATGTTCGGGATTTGATGGACTGGGGAATTGTAAGAAAAGTGCTGAAGCCGGGTGAAAGAAAAGAGTTTTTTGAAGCCGAGAAAGATGTTTGGAAAATAGGAATGCAGATTGCCAAAGAACGCAAAAAACGTGAATTAGAGCCTATCTTGCGAGCATTAGAACAAATTTCCATCATCGAAGCCGATATCACTGATCCCGATGTTAAACAATTTGCCGAAACTATTGAGAACCTAAGAAAGTTTGCTTCCAATACAGACAAGACCTTAGAGTCAATTATCAAAGCTGATGAAAGTGTATTTTGGGGAAGTTTTTTCAAATTATTCAAATGACAGGTATTTCCCACAAGGGACTAAAGATAGAAAACCGATACCACTATTATTAAATTAATCCTTACTTTGTGACGTATCAAATAAAAGACTCATTTTGGGTCTTTTATTTATTTTATAATATTTCAATAGTTATTGAAAATATAGAATATCAATTATTTATAGAATATAATATAAAAATTATAATATTTAAAATCATGCACGTCAAAATTTACAGTATTTTCAAAATATATTGAAACAATAGAATGCAATAATGATTTAACTGTGATAATTTAAAATCATTAAATACAAATATTACGCAACTCTGTTGCTTTGCATAATATCAGTTAGATAATAAAAACCACATCTTTACAGTTTAATTACTAACAAAAATATACCGCTTAATAAAAAAAAATACGTACGAATAGATAATTTATAAAAAATGGTTCGGAATTTGTTATATTAGCGGAGAAATCTATTACGAAAGTATTGTCCCTAAATATTTGATGCTATTCAATGGTTTTTGCTAAATTCACGCTAAACAGTGAGTTCAAGTACCGCCCCCTGATTGGTTCACAGGTGTTGAGCCTTAATTTTTCAAAATCGTAAACAACAATGTTACACAGATATGGCAAATAGAAAACCCTATTCCCCCCGAGCTGGTAACCGCCACTATCAAGACTTTTCCCCTGTAAATCAAATGAGTAAGAAAATCAAATCAATCTTGGTGGATGACGAGAGGTTAGCACGCCAAGAATTAAAGTATCTGTTACAGGAATACCCTGATATTCAGATAATCGACGAAGCCGAAAATGTGGATGAAGCTTTGGAAAAAATCCATCGTTTGCAACCCGATTTGATTTTTCTGGACATTGAAATGCCCGAGAAAAATGGATTCGATTTGCTAAATGACTTGGAATATGTTCCGAAGGTTGTATTCGTAACGGCTTATAACCAGTATGCTATTCAGGCTTTTGAGTCGGAGGCGATGGATTATTTGCTAAAACCAATGAAATCCGAGCGTTTGGCAAGAACTATTGAAAAGGTACGCTCAGACGTTCATCAAGCAAGATTAAGTGATGCCGTATCGTCGGGGAGGCTTCCTGTGCAGAAGCGTATTTTCTTGAAAGATGGCGAAAAATGTTATTTCGTTCGTTTGACCGAAATTTATATGATTGAATCGGTGGGCAATTATTGTCGTTTCCATTTTGATAATAATCGACCAATGATTCACCGTTCGTTAAACAAAATTCAAGAACGTTTAGACCCACATATTTTCTTTCGTGCCAATCGCCAGCAGATTATCAATACTGAATATATAGCAGATATTGAATCATATTATAAAGGTGGTATGAAAGTAGTTTTGTCAAATGGAATTGAATTAGAAATTTCAACTCGTAATTCAGTTGCGTTTAAAGAAATGATGGGAATGTAATTTTGATTTAATACATTAAATTTTTAAGAGCCTTTGGTTTATAAGCCAAAGGCTCTTTTTGCTTTCTGCACTCAGCAACATTTTTGTAAATACATATATTGTTTTCGGAAGGAATTCAAATGTATAAATTAACATCTTATTAATATCTCTAATTATCACTATGTTATCCTTTGCTTTCAGCTTATGTGTACTTTTTATTGACATTTTATCATAAGATAACTACTTTTATATCAAGAAATATCTGCACAGATATTCTTTCTGGACTTAACGGTGGCGGCTGTTAAGTCCTTTTTTTACGCTCATGTTATAGTAAATGATTAAAAGTCAAGGTGTATAGTTTGGAAGTTTTAAATTTTTCATCTGTTAACAAAGATTATAATTTCTACAAATACTATCTTTGTTATTATGCGTATATTCACAATTCTCTATACTATTTGGACTGCGTTTTGCTTTGTCCTCCTATTTTTACTCTTGTTTCCTTTCTTTTGGTTATTTCTACAAAAAGAAAGCTGGAAACCTCAAGCCCATTATCTCAATCGAGTTTGGGCAAAAATCCTTTTCTTCTTCATTGGTATTCCTGTAAAGGTGCAATATGAGTTTGTACCTGACCGCACTAAGGCTTATGTATTTTGTGCCAATCATTTTTCATACATGGATATTGCCGTGATGGGTTTGATAATTCGCAATTATTTTGCGTTTGTGGGTAAGGCATCCCTAAAAAACGTGCCTTTATTTGGGTATTTGTTTAGCAAACTGCACATTATGGTGGATAGAAGCGACCCCAATAGTAGAGCAAAATCATTAGGGCGTTCTATCAGAGCCTTGCAGAGTGGACGTAGCATTATGATTTTCCCAGAAGGGGGAATTAAGTCAAAAAATATTCCACAAATGCACTCACCGCTCAAAGACGGGGCTTTTGTAATGGCGATTCAACAGCAAGTGCCATTAGTGCCGATTTCATTTTTAAATAATTATAAAATCCAGCATGATGATGAATTATTGATTTATCCACAAGCCGTGAGAGCAATTATTCATAAACCTATTGATACTACAGGAATGACACAGGCGGATGTTGGATTTTTGAAAAATAGGTTTTTGGAGATTGTGCAAAAATCTGTGGATGATTACGCTAAAAAAATCTAATCTATATTTACCGTTATTCAATATTTCTGACCAATTATCCGTTTGTTGTTTCAAGGGATGAAATCTTAATCGTTAATTTGTAGCGTATTATTTCAACGAAAACTATTTAGACATGAACTCACACGAAATTGATTACAAAATTATTGGCGAGGATATCCAACTCGTAGAAATTGAACTTGACCCCAACGAAACGGTAATTGCCGAGGCAGGGTCAATGTGTTATATGGAAGATGGCATCACTTTCGAGACCAAAATGGGTGATGGTTCAACGGGCGATAGTTCTATCATGGGTAAACTATTTCAGGCGGGTTCTCGTTTATTAACGGGCGAGTCTTTATTTATGACGCACTTCTCCAATCGTGGTTCGAGCAAGCGTAAAGTGGCTTTTGCTGCTCCTTATCCTGGCACGATTATCCCCATAAATTTGGCAAATATTCCAGGAAATACGTTGATTGCCCAAAAGGATAGTTTCTTGTGTGCGGCTCTGGGAACGAAGGTTTCAATCACTTTCAATCAGAAAATTGGAGCGGGTTTCTTTGGTGGAGAGGGTTTTATCTTAGAAAAATTGCAAGGTGATGGCTTGGCGTTCGTACACGCTGGCGGAACGATTATTGAGAAGCAATTAAATAACGAAACCCTCCGCATTGATACGGGGTGTGTAGTGGCATTTGAGCCTTCATTGAGCTACGATATTCAACGGGCTGGAAATATGAAGTCCATGATTTTTGGCGGCGAGGGTATCTTTTTGGCTACCATGCGGGGAACGGGAAGGGTTTGGATTCAGTCGATGCCGATTTCAAAATTGATTCGTGCCGTTAGTCCTTATGGTGGAAATTCTAATAAAGAGAGTGGCTCGGTTTTGGGTAGTTTAGGTAATTTATTGGGCGATTAATTTTTTGATAATTAGTAATGAATAATTGACAATATTTCTTGGCGTTTAATATGAATAACATACAAAATTATTATAAATCTTCGCCATCGTTGAACTGTGTTTCAGCGATGGCGAAGGTATTTTTAAGCAAGAACATTACCGCTATTTGCCTATTACCTATTGCTTATTGCCTCCTAATTTCTTGCGGAAAGAAAGGTGATAATCAGGATTTTGTGCCTAAACCTAAAGGATATAATCGGATAGATTTGCCCGTGGCTACCTATAGACAAATGACTGAAAATCATCCATTTAGCTTTCAATATTCTACTCATGCGGTGTTGAAACCCGATACGGTTCGTTGGGCTGAACCGCATTGGATGTATGTATATTATCCAGAATTTAAGGCGATGATTCAGCTTACTTATAAGCCCTTGAACGCTGATAAAAATAAACTGGCAAAACTAATTGATGATGCCCATAAGTTGGCAGCAAAGCATGGTGCAAAGGCATATTCTATTCAAGATAGAATTATCATCACTCCTTTTGGGAAACAGGCAATGTTAATAAAACTGGAAGGAGAAGTACCTACGTATTTGCAGTTTTATACCACTGATTCAACCAAAAATTATCTTCGTGGAGCTTTATACTTTCATACTTCATTGAAAAGTGATTCGCTCGAACCTGTGATTGAATATTTGAAAAAAGATGTTATCCATTTGTTAAATACTTTGGAGTGGAAGAAATAGTAGTTAATCGTTACCTAACTTCAAATACACCCCATTTGTCCACCCGAAGCCATCTTGGTTTGGGTATTCTCCTCCGCCAGCCATTGAGTTTGGTGTTTCTACGTTGTATTTTTCGGTCATTTTACCTGTCTTTAGATAGACATTTTCGTTGATTTTTAGCCAGCGATTTTTTGCTTCATTTGCCAATTTAGTGAAACCATAGTTGAGTAATCCTTGATATGCTATATACTGCAAAGGTGCCCAACCGTTTGGTGCGTCCCATTGCTGTCCAGTATGGTTTAGGGTAGTGATAAATCCACCTTCTTTCAGGAATTTTTTTTTCAAAATATCACTTATTTTTTTACCTCTTAAAGTATTGGCTATTTTGAAAAATAATGGAAAAATTGCCGCTAAAGAGTAGCAATTAGTATGCTTTTTTTCTATAAAATCATAGTCAAAATAAAAGCCTTTTTCTTGATTATAAAAATATTTTTCAATCGCTTTTTCTCGCTGATTTGAAAGGGTAAAATATTCATCAATTTTCTCGGTATTATCCGTCAAAAGATATGCTCTAAAAAGGGTCTTTTCGAGATTCCATAATAGACAGTTTAAATCCACAGGAAGTATGTCAGTGGTGTGAATAGTATTCATGTTTTGACCGTCTTTGAACCAGCGACTACTGAAATCCCAGCCCGATTCTGCCCCCGCTCTAATGTGCCTAAAAATGCCTTCTGATGGATTTTTAATACTTTTTACTAATTCAATATCTTCTCGATAAGACTCTGGGCGAGGCGTATCGTATTCATCCCAATAACGATTCAATACTGTATTTTCATTTAGCAAAACCACTCTCCTACTCACAGGGTTTCGGGCTGAAAGCGTAACTTTATCTTCCATCCAAAAGCGATATTCTTTTTCTAAAACTGGCAAGTATTTTAATAATATTTCATCACCTTTTTCTTGCCTCAAAATTTCAATCATTAAAGAGAAAAAAGGCGGTTGAGAACGTCCTAAAAAGTAGGTTCTATTTCCGTTTGGGATAAAGCCGAATTGGTTGATAAGATAGGCAAAATTATCAACCATATTTTCAATTAAATCCACCCTCCTACTCACCTGCAAACCCAACATAGTGAAATAACTATCCCAATAATACATTTCTTGGAAACGTCCACCTGGCACTACATACGGGTAGGGCAATTCAATGAGAGTTCCCTGTGCTTGGGCGGGTTCACGAGTGAGGGTTGTCCATAAATCTGCAATATGTTTTGCAACAGAACTGGATGTATCACTTTGATAATCAGAAGATTGCAAAATATTTATACTAAAATTTTGAGATACAAATGTTTTTAAATCAAAATCAGAAGAGTTTTTATTTTTTAGAAAATTTGCTTCAGTTTCTTCTTCCGAAAGCAGGGGAACACAGTCGGTAAAAGTTTTGGAATCGGCAAAAATTTCACTCATTTGAACCGCTTTGAAGATTTCGGTTTCAAAGAATTTTGTGGTGAAAGTATTAAGTACCATGTATTAAAATTTGCTTATAAAATGGAATTCACAATGCTGAAAATACGGAAGTATTCCTTTTGAAGGACGACTTCCGTTATTATGCTAAATGACTACTTGATTTTTTTGGGATAATTTATTGAGAAATAACAAACAGATTATCAGAATAGTCATGGGAATGAGGGAAAGATAAAAAGCCGTTTGTCCAGTAAATGCTTCAAAAACGTGTCCTGTAATGATAGAACCCGTTGTACCTCCTAAGGCAGAGAAAACAACAATTAAACCAGACATAGAACTGTGTAAATATTTAGGTAAAGAACTTAAAATAACCGAGTTAATAGTAGGATAAATAGGAGCTAAAAATATGCCCATTATTGGAAAAAGATACGCTCCTAATGGTGCATTACTCCAATTTGTATTTTCTGATGCTACAATCCCTTGGGTAAGTGGTAAAGTCAAAACAACCAATATGGCACAAATAATTAGGCACACCGACACTACCCATATCCAGTGAAAACGCCTTAAAATTACCCCTGAAGCAAACCTACCAACGGCAAAAGCTCCAGCCAAAACAGCTCCAGCCTGAATACTCATACTGGCAGGAACTTTCAGGATGTCTTTATAAAAAGTAGGTGTCCATGTTTGGAAACTTTGTTCAATCAATACAAATAAAAATACACATAAGATAAATACAATAACTAATGGCAGAATAATTAAACGTAGCATTTCGCCAAAATCCTTAGATAATGAAGACCCTTCTACCTTAGCGGCACTTTCGTCCAGTTCCGCCATTATCAATAAGAAAAAAGCTACTACTGATAATCCACCCAAAATCCAATATACATTTAGCCATGCTGCTGACTTTGGGTTATCATTGTCAATAAATAAACTAAATAAAACATTGCCCAAAAGTACCCCAATCATAAAAGTACCTTCAAGCATTCCCATAAAACTGGAATGTTCTTTTATATCTTTGGTAATCAAACCTATGGTGGCAAATACTGATACTTTTATTAAGGCAAATGATATACCTACCATAAAAAATAGTAATTTAAAATGCCAAAAATTATCAGCAAAAGGAATACTAAATGACATCACACTTACCACTGCCAAAGCAATAAGCATGGCTTTTTTATAGCCAATTCTTGGTAAAAATGAGGCTAATACAAATGAACAAATAGCAATGGGAATATCTTTGAAACCTTCTAAAATACTGGCGGCGGATTTTGAGACATCAAAATTTCTTTGCACTTGCAGAATAACCGCCCCAACACTATTTAACAGTATGGCGAAGATGAAATAATTAATAAAAATGGAGAGTTTGATTTGCCAGTTTTTCATTGTGATTTAGTGATTTGATGAGTGAATCCAAAAAAAAGCGGACTTATTGCCCGCTTTTCGATTTTTTTGTCTCAGTAATTGTATATAAATGGTTAATGCTTGTACAAATTTCAGCATTTTATTCTTTAAAATCTACTCTTTTATTATCCAGTATTAAAACTACATTAACAAATATTTGTATTTTTTTATAAATTTATTAGTAATTTGGCAACAAATCATTGTAAATCACTAATTTTTCTAAATATATTTTAAATGAAGACTGAATTTGAAATTATCCAAGCAGACTTTGGCAGTTCGTTTAGGCTTTTACATCATCAGGTAACGGCAGATACCTTTAAGTGGCACTATCATTATCATCCAGAATATGAGATTGTATGGGTGCTTGAAGGTTCGGGACGACGACACGTGGGAAATCATTTGAGTAATTATAATAATGGCGACTTGGTTTTGATTGGTTCAAATCTTCCTCATGGGGGCTTTGGGTACGGGTCTGTGGGTACGCATGAGGAGATAGTTATACAGTTTACCGAAGATTTTTTAGGCGAAGGTTTTTTATTACGCCCAGAAATGGAATCGATAAAAAAACTCTTTGAGCTATCCAAACAAGGCATTTGTTTTGATAAGAATGTAAAAGAAAAAATAGCGGTTCAATTAAGAAATTTGCTTCAAAAACCACCTTTTGAACGTTTGATTGAGTTGCTGAATATCTTACAATTTTTGGCAAATTCTTCAGAATATCAATTATTAAATACGGCTGATATTCGTTATAATTTTAGCCTAAAAGATCAAGAGCGTTTGCGTAAAGTATATGTTTTTGTGGAAGAAAATTTTTCAAAAGATATTGACATTAAAGACGTTGCAGATATTTGCAATTTAACAGTCCCTGCTTTCTGTAATTATTTTAAAAAAAATCTCAACCAAACATTTACAGATTTTACGAATGAATATCGGATTAATCAGGCTTGCAAAATGCTGTTGGCTGGTCAGGAAATTGTAGATATTTGTTTCAAAATTGGTTTTAATAATATTTCTTATTTTGGTAGGGTTTTTAGGCAAATAAAAAATGTCAGTCCTTCTGAGTTTAGAAGAAAGTTTGGTAAGGTATAAGCATGAAAGTACAGTATAGTAGGAGCGGTTTTTACTTTTAATTTTGTTTATGTACCCCAGGCCTAAGCCTGTTGAGAGTCCGATACAGGCTTGAACCTGTGATACTTAGAATTATTCAATCCCTTTATGAAAGTTGCCCTTTTTATTCCTTGTTATGTTGACCAATTTTATCCAAATGTTGCCATTGCTACATTGGAATTATTAGAAAAATTAGGCTGCGAAGTTATATATCCACTCAACCAAACCTGTTGCGGGCAACCGATGGCAAATTCAGGTTTTGAGCATCTGAGCAAGGATTGTGATAATAATTTTGTGGATAATTTCAGCGGATTTGATTACATCGTTTCACCTTCGGGAAGTTGTACGCTTCACATCAAAGAACATTTGCACGGGTCAGACGAAACTGCCTCCACGCATATACGCAAGCATATTTATGAACTTTCGGAGTTTATGACCGATGTTTTGAAAGTGGAAAAATTGGAAGCAAAATTTCCGCATCGGGTAGGTTTACATCAAAGTTGTCACGGACAAAGAGGTTTAAAAATTGCCCAAATGTCGGAATTAGTAGCTCCTGCTTTTTCAAAAACCGAGAAATTACTGAATATGGTGGAAGGGCTTTCGCTCGTTACATTAGACCGAAAAGATGAATGTTGTGGTTTTGGTGGAACATTTTGCGTAACTGAAGAAGCGGTTTCTGTAAAAATGGGCAAAGACCGAATCACCGACCATACTAAACACGAAGCCGAATTTATTGTGGGTTCGGATGTATCGTGTTTGATGCATATTGAAGGAATTATGAAGCGACAAGGCTCAACAATTAAAGTAAAACATATTGCAGAGATATTGAATTCAGTGGTAAGTTAGTGAGTTGTGATTTATTCTCGAAAATCACTAACTCACAATTCACAACTATAAAATGAACAACATAAAAATAGACCACGCTACGGCATCGACAGCATTTAATAAAGACGAAGAAC
>JANPGQ010000770.1:0-18235 GCA_031423975.1 Cytophagales bacterium
TACCGCTTTGCCAGTACGAGCCGCCGCCGCCAATAAATCCGTCTGGCGGCATAAAAAGGCAGGAATTTGTAGAACATCTACATATTTTGCCGCCATTTCTGCTTCAATAGATTCGTGAATATCAGTTACTGTGGGAAGGTCATAATAATTACCTACTTCTTGCAAAATCTCCAAAGCCGTAATGTCGCCAATACCCGTAAAAGAGTCGAGTTTTGTTCGATTAGCTTTGCGGTATGAGCCTTTGAAAATATATGGAATCCCGAATTGGTCGGTGATGCCTTTTATTTTTTCAGCAATTTCAAAAGCCAAATCACGGTTTTCGATAGCACAACTTCCCGCCATGAGGAAGAAGTTATTTTTGTCTAAGTTTTTTAGTTTTGGGATATTCATATTTTAGGGATACATTTCTAAAAATCTCTTAAATTGTTTAGGGTTCAAAACATTGAGCTTAGGAAAATCAAGTGTTTTGAATATATTAAAATGCTTGTCGTAAGTTACCAAACAATGAGCATTTACGGATAAAGCTAAATTTGAAAATTTGTTATCATCTGGGTCAGTCGTTATCAAATCCCATTGATAATAAGGTTCGGCAAAAATTGTATTATTTGCGTTACAGAGCATATCAAGCACATAATCGGCGGTTGATTCTGAATAAAACTCACATAGCTTTTCGGCATATTCTTCCAATATTTCTGTACTAACTACCCAATCAAACTGTTTGATAGCGAATGCTTCGTAGATGAAAAATTCAAAGTTCTTACGGTTTATCGTTGTTCGTAATACATTGGTATCAATAACGACTCTTATTTTACTCATTTCGCCTTAGTTCGTTGATGTTCATTTCTCAATTTCTCATAATCCGCTTCCGTAATGCCTTTTTCTGCCACGACTCTATCTACTTCATCAAATAATTTATTGGCATAATGCCGTGATAATAAATCTCTAATTTCAGTAGATTCTTCTTGACTCATGGGTCTGTTGAACATTCTCAACAATCCCACTTGTACTTCATTTAATCCTGTATTATTAATTATCTTTCCCATTTTATGTAAAAGTTTAATTTGCTATATAAAATTAACCTCCGTACTCAAAGAAATTCCAAATTTCTCCTGAACAGAAGCCTGTATTTTTGCTGATAATGCTTTAATTTCTTCGCCCGTTCCTCCGCCATAATTTAACAAAACTAAGGCTTGGCGTGCGTGAACGCCTATTTCACCGTCTCTGAAACCTTTCCAACCAGCCTGTTCGATGAGCCAACCAGCGGGAACTTTTACCGTTATTTCATTGATGGGATAACTTGGGATATTTTCAAAATGTGTTTTCAAATCATCATAGTGAGCCTTCGGAATCTCTGGATTTTTGAAAAAACTGCCCGAATTGCCAATTTCGGCGGGGTCGGGGAGTTTACTTTTTCTGATAGAAATTACTGCATCACTAATGGCTTTAATGGATAAATCAGTAACTTTCATTTCTGCCAATGTCTTCTGAATATCTCCGTAAGAAATTTTGAAAACGGGCGTTTTGTTGAGTTTGAAAGTTACCGAAGTAATCACGTATTTCCCTTTGGCTTGGTGCTTAAAAATACTTTCACGATAGCCAAAATGACAATCATTTAATTTGAAAGTTTCCATTTCCAGCGTTTCCAGATTTAGGGCTTGTAGTTCTTCAAAAATATCTTTTATTTCTACGCCATACGCCCCGATGTTTTGCATGGGTGCAGCCCCAACTGTGCCTGGAATCAAAGAAAGATTTTCCATGCCAGCGTATTGATTTTCAACGCAATACATCACCAATTGGTGCCAAGATTCACCAGCACCTGCTTGTATATATACATGAGCATCGTCCTCCGAAACCTTGTGAATGCCTTTTAGATTAATTTTTATGACTAATCCTTCATAGTTTTTCGTTAAGAGAATATTACTTCCTCCGCCCAAAAATAGTTTATCAATTCCTTGAAAATTAGAATTTTGGAGTATTTCTTTCAATTCGGAAACGGTATTTATTTCAGCAAAATATTTTGCCGAGGCTTCTAAACCAAAAGTATTGAAGGGTTTTAAAGAAATGTTTTGTTGCATATAACGTAGCACTGCAATTAGACGACTTGAGGTCTATCCCGTGAAAAATTTTACTGAAATACAAATTTACAATGCGTAAAGGGTATTTCAAGTTAATGACAAAAATTGTACCTTTGAATCAATAACCAAAACTAAATATGATACAACGCCATAACCTTGCTTTTTTTGTTATTTTATGCCTTTTCTTGAGTAGCTGTGCCTCTTCGGTAAAAGTGGCGGGGGGAAATAGTTCGGGCAGTAAGACTACTACTACCACGCAGTCGCCTTCCAAAAAAAATGATAATATAATCAATGAAGATTTATCACAATATCGCCCCAGATATAAGTCTTCCAACGATCAAGAAATTATTTCGACTGAAAAAACGAATCCTGTTTCCTCTTCCTCGGTAACGGATGCACCCCTGCACGTCAATAAACGCTTGGATACCATTTTAGATACTATTGCAATGCACAACAAAAGTATCAAATTTACCAATGGTTTCAGAATCCAGATTTACGTGGGAAATGACCGCAAAGCCGCCGATGACGCTAAGATTTTTACGTATCAAAAATATCCCGAAATCTTCCCGTACCTTAGTTTTCAACAACCTATTTACAAAGTAAAAATTGGCGATTTCTTAAATAGAATGGATGCAGAAAGATATTTTAGTGATATTAAAGACCTATATCCATCAGCCATGATTTTGCCAGATAGAGTTGAGATTAAGAAGGGTATGATGGTGAGTAAGTAAGATTTTATCACCATAAATAATAAGCAAAATCAAATCTGTTTGCGATATTCTTTGGGGGTTAAGCCCGTTTTAGTCTTGAAAAACCGTATAAAATCACTCGGATTTTGTTTGCCAATTTTGAAGGCAAGTTCACTAATATTCAAGGAAGATTGTTTGAGCAGAACTTTGGCTTCTAAGAGAATCATTTCATCCAAAAGTTGATGGGAGGTTTTACCAAAAGTGGCCTTTACACAACGGTTTAGGTATTCAGGAGTTACCGAAAGGAGGTCGGCGTAGTAACTTATTTTTTGTTTTTCTTGGATGTCTTTTCCTAAAGCTAATTTATAACGTTCGGCAATCTGTGAGGCTGAACTTTCTTTTATTTTTGGCTTATCTTCTATAATAAAACGGCTTGTTTCATGCAGCAAAGTAGCGATACAGGAAGCCACCAAATCTAAATTGCAATTTTGGGATTTATACTCTTTTTCAAGGCGTTGAAGGATTTGTATCACAAATTCCTGGGCATCATCCTCTATTTTTACCATTGGATTACCCGTGTGATGCAGAAAAGGAAACTTTTCAATAAACTCCTTCGGATAAAAATTATTACTGAAAATATCAATACTAAAATGGCAGTAAAATCCCTGCGTATCAGGACTCATAGATTTCATCGTAGTAATTTGAGAGGCAGGAACAAAGAAGAAAGTATTTTTAGAAATTTGGTAAGAATCCAGCCCTTTATCTCGGAAAATTTCGCCATTTGTTACAAAAAAGAAGTCATAAACAGTTTTTCTGTGCGGAGGAAGGGGCGTGTAAATAAAATTCTTTTGTTTTAAATAATCTTCTAATTTATTGATATGAAAAACCATGTAGGTATCATAAAAATAATCCTTCCAACTCAGACTTTCGGGCGTGAGTTGCTGTGCAAAAATATTAGGGCTAAGTGTTGGTATTTTAGAATTTTTCAAGGGAATTTTCTGAAAATGAGTACGAATTAACAGAAAATAAAATAGAAAATAAAATATAGCACAAGAATACTTCTTCAATTTACACGAAATATGAAAGCGATTCTTGTGCTAAACTATTTTTTATCAAAAATTAAAACCGAGTTATTATTTCGAGCAACAATTAATTTCTTATTTATCCATATTGCATCACGCACCTCTCCATTTACATTAATTCCTGAAATTAAGGGCGAAATATACCTATATTTCCCTTTCCCAATTCCCTTAAAATAGCCCCCATGAAATGCTGCATTTCTACCCATTTCGGGTTTTAGTTTATAGAAATTACCTCCTACGAAATAATCTAAAATGTTATCATTATCAAAATCACCCGTTTCAATGGCAAAAACAGGCGACATTTGAGCTTCATCTTGCAGCGGTTCTAATACCAAATTCCCTCCTTGATTTAATAGCACCGAAGAAGAAAAATTTACTACCCTTTTCTTTACTGCTTTTTCCAAAAGGGCATTATCGAAAAGGTCTTTCACTTGTTTTTCAGCGAACTCCTTATATTTCAATCCTGTCTTTTTCAGAGATGGCATTTGAGCGGTCAAATCGGCTTTACTGGCAAACGGATAAGGTATTTTATCTTCTTGCGTAAACCATTCTATCACCACTTCTGGTCTTTTGTTTTGGTCAAAATCATACACATAAAGATTCAGAGGCTTGTCAATCGTGGCTTTTAATTTAATATTTTGTCCCCAATTTCCTAATAAAAAATCCATATCACCATCACTATCAATATCACTGGCTTTGATGGTATTCCACCAACCTTCACTGTTTGGAATGATGAGCGGTTTGCCAAATTCTCCATTTTCATTTACAAAAACGGTAACGGGCATCCATTCACCCACTACCAAAAGGTCGGGTGCATTGTCAGCGTTTACATCTGTCCATACTGCATCCGTAATCATGCCAATAGGTCCTGTAAATTGCGTAGTCATGTCAGTCCAAGTACCATTGCCTTCGTTGCGTAATAGATAACTACGTGGGGTCAATCCGTAGCCACCAGGCACTGCCTTTCCACCCGCAAACAAATCCATATCACCATCATTATCAACATCATAAGGCTTAATACACCCTATTTGACCTTTGATGGCTGGTGCTTTATTGTCTTGTCTGATAAATTCTCCTTTACCATTATTTTCATAAAAAATAGCGGTAAAAGCTGCCACTCCATCACGGTATTCATTGCCTCCACCAGCTACTAAGAAATCTATATCACCATCTTTATCCGCATCAAATAATGCCCCTGAAATATGGTCTGATAGGTTTTTTATGGCAAAAAACTTTTGTTTACTTTCAATAAATTTATCATTAATATTCAAAAATAGTTTATCAGTACCATCTTTTGCTCCTAACAGAATAAAGTCTTCTTTCCCATCTTTGTTCACATCCCCTTTCACCATTTTAGGACCTTCTGTTGAAAGCACATGTGGCATCAGCCGGTCAAAATCGTAATCAATATATTTGTTCTCAATGTGCGTAGCATCGGTAATGATTTGATTACTGATTTCTTTGAAAGTCGTTTCAGGCTCAATAGCGTTAGGTTCATAAACGTTTTTGGCATTTTTATAATCAAGTTTTATCGTAACATTGCCTTTTACATTTTTAAGAACCTGAGTTTTCAAATCTGTCCAAACGATTCTAACTGAATCAACATTGGGGTTTTTTCCTAAACCAAAAATCAAATCAGAATCAACAGAACTTTCAAAACCTCTGGAAGACATACTTTGAGCCACTTGAATTTGCCCTTTTTGATAAATCATTACGGTTGAACCGATACCAAATTTGTTCTTTTCACTTCCTTCTAACTTGAATTTGAGAAAGGCATTTTTGTTTTCCTCCACCGAGTTATTTTGATATACAAAGGCTGGCATATTTACATTATTTACTACCAAATCAAAATCGCCATCATTGTCCAAATCCCCATAAGCCGAACCGTTGCTGTATCCTTCTTGGTCGAGGTTTAAATTGGATGCTAAGTTATCAAAATGTAATGTTTGCCCAGGTTTATTGCCTTGATTGATAAAGGCATAATTTTTCCTTTTGTTATGAGGTAAAAACTTCACAAAGTCTCTAAAATCGTATTTTCCTTTTTCCAATACAATCTTTTTGATTTCAGCAGGGTCAGCGATAAAATCTATAAAATCTGAATCTGTGATGTCATTATACACCCCATTACTTACAAAAAGGTCTTTTTGTCCATCCAAATTCATATCAAAAATCAAGGCTCCCCAACTCCAATCGGTAGCGGCTACGCCCGAAAAGAAGGCGGTTTCTTGAAAAGAGCCATCGCCTTTATTGACTTGTAAACAATTCTGAACCATCTGATAATGAAAACTATTCATAAATCGGAGGTCTCCTAAATAATAATCATCAAATTTCAAGGCAGCCTTCAAACGATAATTATCGGGAGGGAGCATATCAGTACTGAAAATATCTAAATGTCCATCGTTATTAATATCCGCAATATCTGACCCCATACTTGCCAATGAAGTATAGTCCATTTTGTCTGGCAGGACTTCCGTGAAAGTTCCATTCTTTTGATTCATGTAGAGATAATCACGTTCCCAAAAATCATTTGAAATATAAATATCTGGGTAAAAATCTCCATTTACATCACCTATCGAAAGCCCTAAACCAAAACCCACATTACTTGAAAAAATGCCTGAGTTTTCGGTTACATTCACAAATTTACCATCATCATTTCTGTATATTCTATCACCTCCTGCGGCATCTTTATCAAATTTACCTCGGGCATCCAATAGTATTCTTTCGGGAGCTTTATAACTGTCATTCAAAACATAACAATCTAAATCACCATCCAAATCATAATCAAAAAAAGCGGCATGGGTAGTGTTTCCATCATCATTTAATCCATATTCTTTCGCTCTTTCCGTGAAGGTTGGGCTTCCGTTTTTAGCATTACCATTATTAATAAAAAGCTCATTTTCTTTATTATCATCCGTCACACCGCCAGAATAACAAACATAAATATCAAGAAATCCATCCGCATTCACATCCGCCATGGTTACACCCGTACACCATGACTTTTTACCTTTTACACCCGCAGTATTTGTAATATCGTCAAATTGCAACGATGAACCGTCCCCTTTTCCTTTATTAAGATATAGTTTGTTATCACTCATATTGGCAGTGAAATAAATATCCTTCAAGCCATCATTATTAATATCACCGATGGCTACGCCGCCACCATTATAGTAATTTCGGTAGGTTAGAACATTAAAATTCTCTTGGTCTTCTACTTTATTTTCAAAGTTTACGCCAATCTCTCTGTTGTCCAATTGTGTAAACGCTGCACTTTCATCCGCAGAGTTTTGCGATTCTTTTTTGCAAGAAAGAAATATTAATATGAAAAATAATAGTGATAATCTTGACATGATTTTTGTTTTTATCCATTACCAATAAAAAACGCCGAAATAAATTTCAGCGTTTTTTATTGACAACAAATTTAATGATTTATTTTAGAAACCATCATTTTGCTTTAATTTACCTCCAGATCTTGTAATTTCAGAACCTGGGATTGGGAATGCTAAATGTTTAGCAGTTGGATTAGTACCGCTGCTAAGGATAGGAACAACTTTCTTCTCTCTTGCAAGATAAGCTGTTTCAACCTCCACAAGATTTCCCCATCTTTGCAAGTCAAAAATACGGTGTCCTTCCAATGCCAATTCTAATTTTCTTTCCAGACGTACTGCCTCACGAGCCGCATTTTTATCTGCCCAAGCAGCATCATAAGTACCGATTTTATATTTAGCCCAAGTGATTTCTGCTGAGTTGATAGGAACTTTGATAGCTGATTTACCTTGTGCAGAGTTTCCAGCACGCTTACGAATTAAGTTAACATAAGCACGTGCTTTGTTCAAATCACCTACTTCTACTTCACATTCTGCAGCCATCAATAATACGTCAGCATAACGCATCACCTCAACATTCAAGTTTGAAAGTTGAGTTCCTGCCCATCCACCTGCTAAAGTTTGGTCTCCGTTTGCCGAAGCATTTTTCTTTGGCGAGTACCATCCCATATAGCCTTGACCACGAATCCAAGTATCATTTTGTACACCCCAGTTAAGGTATGGTACATTGGTACGTCCCATAGTATAATCAATACGAGGGTCTAATAAATCAGATGCACCAGCCTCGATTCTTTTCAAGGTAGTTGCGGCTGTAAGTGGAATTGGTAACCCGTTTGCATCAACTTTGTAAGCATAAGCCAAATCATAAGTTGGCTGTTTGAATCCACAACATCCATAAGGGCTATCGCCATGTGGGAAACCCAAACGTGCCCCAAAGTCTGAATTACTTCCATCTGCGTCACCATCATTTACTGAAGTTTGTACCGCAAAAACTGATTCTTTGTTATTATCACCAGCTACACTAAAATTATCATAAAAAGAATCTGACAAAGCATACTTTCCACTACTTATTACCGTGTTGAAAGCTGCCAAAGCACCTGCATAATCTCCAGCATATAATTTTGCTTTTCCTAAATAGGCAGTTGCAATGGTTTTGTCAGTTCTACCCATAGCAGTCTTATCTGCTGGCAAAAGAGGAATAGCAGTTTCTAAATCTTTGATAACCAAAGGCAAAACAGCTTGGTCATTTGGTTTTTGAAAATCTACATCCGATTCAAAATAATAAGGGATTTTCTTCCAGACTTTATAAGCTTCAAAATGGAAATAAGCTCTTAAAAATGTAGCCTCACCAATAACAGCATCAGTATAGGCTTTTTCACCTGGATTTGCAGCTGCGAATGCCTTTGCAGTATTGATGGCTGAATTTGATCTTACGATACCTTCATAATCTGCTACCCATCTTGCATGGTTGATTGGGTTATCTGGACTCCATTGGTATAATTCATACGTTAGTGTACCATCACCATCACCAGGCTCAGAGCCTTTGTGAGTTTCATCGGCAGCAACATTAAATTCCCAGTTGGTAGGTGAAGTACCCCAAGGTCCTTCTGCCCAGTTTCCTGTCCATCCTATTAGCGATTTATACGATGAAATCAAAGTTGCATTTACTCCATTCTTGCTTGATGCAAGGGTTGAGCCTGCTAAGGCTGCCTGTGGAGGAGTATCTAAAAAGGAATCTTTACAGGCAAAAGCAGCAACAAGCACAACTGCTGCCAAAATTGTATGTTTGAAATATTTTTTCATTTTATATTTTCTTTTTAAAATTAAAAGATTGTTATCCGAAGGATTTTAAAACTGAATGTTAAGTCCAATAGTCGTAATCTTGTTAGCAGGATAATGACCTCCGTCAAAACCCATTTTACCAGTATCACTTGTATTGCCATCACCAATTCTTGCACTTGAAACGGCTGGATCAACCCCAGAATAACCTGTGATAGTAAACAAGTTTTGACCTTGTAAATAAAGTCTTGCACCACTAATTCCTAATTTGTCAGCAATGGTTTTAGGAACTTTATAGCCTACTTGTAAATTTGCTAAACGTACATAACTTCCGTTTTCGATATAGAAAGTAGAAGATGCACGGCTCGCTACGTCTGAACCATTGATTTTTGGATTACTACCCGTTCCTTGCAAAGACAAAGTGTTTATGCCAATGTTAGAATTGAAGTTTGTGAAATAGGTAAACATTTTAGTATAATTAAAAATGTCATTACCGAATGAACCAAACATAAAGGCAGTGAAATCAAAGCTCTTATAGTTTACGCCCAAGTTCAAACCACCAGTTAATGTTGGATGTGGACTTCCAATAATAGTACGGTCTTTATCATCAATTTTACCATCTCCATTCAAGTCTTTGAATTTGATACCGCCAATTACAGAACCCACATATCCCGCTGTTTTTTCTGCTTCAGTAGTAATTAAACCATCAGCAATAAAGCCTCTGAAAGAAGAAATAGCATAGCCAACTTTGTTATCAAATGCAGGGATATCCAAACGACCATCCAAACCATCAGAAGGAATGAAGTGGTCATCATTATTTGCTACTGATACAATTTCATTTTTGTAATGCGAAAGATTTAAACCTACATTGAAACTTAGATCTTTAGTTAGAGATTTTCTGTAATTCAAAGCTAAATCAAATCCTGTATTTTTCATAGCACCAATGTTCACAAAAGGGGCAGCAGCAGCACCAGCAGTTCCTGGTAAAGCTGGATTGAAAAGCAGGTTACTGGTATTTCTTGTGTAAATATCCAAAACTGCCGTCAATGAGTTATTCAAGAATGCTGCATCAATACCAAAGTTGGTTGTTTTAGATGTTTCCCAAATTGTCGAAGCATTTCCACGATTTCTCAAAGCATATCCCGTAGCAACAGATGAGTTATCTCCACTGATATTGTAGAAAGTACTACCGATTGAACCACCATAAAGGTTGGCAAAATTATAGTTGTTGATGTCCTGATTTCCTAATTCTCCGTAAGAAGCTCTCAATTTCAAGTCAGAAACGAAAGGTAATTCTTTCATAAATCCTTCATGTGATACTCTCCAACCCAATGAAACCGCTGGGAATACACCATAACGAACATCTGATAAGAATTTAGAAGAACCATCACGACGAACGGTTGCACTAATCAAATACTTATCCGCATAAGAATAATCTAATTTTCCAAAATATGATGATAATCTGGCTTCTGAACCACCTGAAGCAACCTGACGTGAGGTTGGATCACCGAAGGCTGTATTCAAATACCAAGCGTTTACATCCGTAGTAAAATATGATGATAACGCACCATAAATGTTTCTGTTTGTATTAGCAATAGCTTCTTGACCAACCAAAACACCAATGCGGTGATCAGTACCAATTTCTTTTGTATAGTTAGCAGTATTTGTCCAAGTATATGTAAAAGACTGATTCCAGCCTTCATTAAAGCTATTTGCTGTTTTAGCTCCTTCTATACGATATGGCTCTGGATAGTTAAAATTACGATTGAAACCTTGGCCAACATCAACCCCGAAACTTGTTCTCAATGTCAAACCTTTAATTACATCAAGTTCCGCATAGATATTACCTAACAAACGATTGTATTTATTGGTGTTATCTTTGTTGTTAATCAATTTTTGGTCAGGGTTAGTAAAGTTACCTGTCAAAGCTGTAAATACGTGTCCACCAGGGTTGCCTTTAATATCATACTGTGGAATCACTGGAGTTGCTTTCAAAACGTTACCAATGATACCTTGTTCGTTGTTAGCTCCACCTGCAGAACCTTGACCAACGCCCCAGTTAGAAGCATATTGTATGTTTTCACCAATTCTGAAGTTCTTAGAAACTTTAAAAGAAGCATTCGCACGAATAGTTGCTAAGTTATAATCCGTAAGCATCAATACACCCTCTTGACTCAAATACGAACCAGAGATAGCAAAATTCGCTTTATCATTACCACCCGAAAGGCTAATGTTGTGCGTGTGTATCTGTGCGGTACGAGTAATTAACTTCCACCAGTCTGTTCCTGTTTGGTTAGTCAATGAAATTTGGTTGTTGATTGGATCATAAGTGCTTTCATCAACCGTGTTTCCTTGTGGGTTAATGTATTTTGGTAAAGCATTTGGATTCTGTGCAAACAAAGGCGTATCATTTGGAAATTTAAGTTTCATTGCCGCTGCATAACTTGATGAGCTTTGATTCAATACATCACTATAACCTTTTACTGAGGTTGCCAAACCAAAAGAAGCATTATAAGTAACCTTTGTCTTACCTGCTTTTCCTTGTTTTGTCGTGATTACGATTACACCATTTGAGGCACGAGAACCGTAGATAGAAGATGTTGAAGCATCTTTTAATACTTGGATTGACTCGATATCATCTGGGTTGATTGTATTGTTGTACTGGTCTTTTACAGGAACTCCATCAATGATATACAATGGGTCATTACTTGTAAATGAACTTATACCACGAATACGAACGTTAGTCGCATCACCAGGAGAACCTGAAGTTGAGATAGTTACCCCAGAAGCTCTACCCGCTAAATTTTGGGTGAAAGAACCTCCCTTTAAACTTTTCAAACTTTCTGCCTCGATAACAGTAACCGCACCCGTAATGTCACGTTTACGAAGAGTTTGATAACCAGTAACTACTACTTCTTCAAGTGCAGACACATCCTCATTCAAAGTAATGTTAACGTTAGACTGTGTGCCAACTTTCACCTCACTACTTTTGTAACCAACGCCTGAAAAAACTAAAATGTCTTTTCCTCCAGTTAAATTAAGTGCAAATGCACCGCTCGCATCAGAAGTGGTTCCCGTTTTTGTACCTTTTAAGAATACAGAAACACCAGGAATTCCCTGACCGTCAATACCAGCAACTTTTCCAGTCACTCGTCTGTCTTGTGCAAATGTTAGTAATGTACTCAACAGGAATACACCTAACAAAAGCAAACTCTTCATGGGAGAGTAAAATTTTGTGTTCATAATAAAAAATTGGGGTTTTTGGAATTAGAAAAAATTAAAACTGTGGTTGAAAATTTTATTACAGAAAATTGACAATCTTGGTAAAACAGTAAAAAATATTGATTTACTACAATTCGTGTGCAATTTAACTGTTATCTACTGTTATATATTATTTTTTAAAAAATATTTTAAAATTATAAAGTATTAGTATAACATTTTCTTGTTTTAGTACAAAATTATTTTTAAAACAGGGTTATTTTTCAAAAAAATAATATTTTTCTGATACTGTTTATGAAATTTTGACGAAAACAAAAGCTAATATTAAATTTGAAATTTACTTATGAAGTTGTTGATAATGAAGTTTAAATAATCTGACTATTTCAGACATTAGAGAATTGACTCATTTTATGTGGTTAGTTAATTTAAAGAGTAAAAGAATTGGGCAATTCCTGAAATATAAATTTATGTTTGAAAACTTGAACAAAATTAATAAGAAGCAAAATGGTAGAGTAAGCATAATATGACTTAAAATATGCAAATTAAAACCTTTACTTGATTAATACGAGGTTAATGTTTTTATAATTCTAAGTATTAACAACTAAAAGTATTATTCTAAAAAAACTAATTATTATTACATTAATTAGTTAAATAATGAGTATTAAGCGTTAAAGCGATAGCTTCATTAATTTTTAGACGAATAAATAAATTGGATATGAATGAAATACCATCAATATCACGTTGTAATTGGGCTACTATCGACGACCTCACGTATATACACTACCACGACCACGAGTGGGGTGTTCCCCTGCACGATGACGATAAATTATTTGAATTTCTTATTTTGGAAGGCTTTCAGGCGGGTTTGAGTTGGATTACCATTTTACGGAAAAGAGATAATTTCAGAAAGGCTTTTGATGATTTCAACGCTACCAAAATAGTGAAATATGATGCCGAGAAAGTGGAGGCATTGATGCAAGATTCAGGTATTATTCGTAATCGGTTGAAGATTGAGGGAACAATTACCAACGCCCGATTATTCCTTGAAATTCAAGCGGAATATGGTAGTTTCGCTCAATATATTTGGCAGTTTGTGGGTGGACAAACACTTGTAAACCAATGGAATAGCCCCAAAGAAGTGCCTGCCAGTACGGAAATTTCTGATGCTATGAGCAAAGCCTTGAAGAAAAGAGGTTTCAAATTCATTGGTACTACCATTTGCTACGCATTTATGCAAGCTACAGGTATGGTGGACGACCATTTGGTGGATTGTATTTGTAGAAAAAGTAAAAAATGATGCTATCTGACCGTTTAATAAATATATCACAATGTCCTCATAATGAACCATTTAAAATGGTATCTTCATTTTTTTTAATCCTCACTGTTTCCTTTTGGGGTAATTTTACGACAAAACCGTAAACCAGTTTTATCATTTCAAACCCTTTTAAATCAAACCATTATGAGACGACTACTAATTATTTTACTATTTCTATTAGTGATTTTTTCCCTATTCTTTTACTTTTTTTTGGGGACACAACCAGAACTTACGGGTGAAGAAGGAGATTCTCCAACTAATACATATATTGATTTGGTAATTAAGAATAATAAAAAAGATTACCCTTATGTATATTTGAAAGGCTCAGGTTATGTTTTGAGAGACCGGCGCATTGTGTTTTTTCTTGATGGTGACACGGTTAAAAATCGTCAGAAAGAAGCGATACAGAACATTGAGAAAGAATTGGAAAGCTATTGGAAATGGCAAATCCTTTCTGGAAAAAAGAATTTGGAGGAAATTAATAAGACCGCTGATAGACCTTACATCAAGGAGAAGGTGAATGAACAAAATACGAAAATTGACAAAAATATTTTCAGTAGGGTGATAGATGTTTTCAAGGTGGCGGATGCTATAACTGTACAACCCGACACTAAAAGAACTTGTGCTTGTGATAGTAATTTATTGATGCTGGCAGGGCCAGATTTGCATTTGATACAAACAACGCTCAATCCTGGTGGTGGCGGGGAAGTCACTGGAACGGGTAATGATTCGGAGGAACTATCAGTAAAAAATGTCATGAAATCTCATTTTAAATTACCTCAGCCAGAGCCCCAAACAGGCGATGGAAAAAGATATGACCCTGTTTCATTCAATATCGGTATTATTGATAGTGGTATTAATTATGATTCAGTAGCTGGACAAAGCCCAAACCCAACTTTTGACTACAATTTTCTAAATCATAGTGCTGATATTTCAGATGGAGGCTCTATAATTCATGGTACTTATATCGCCAGTATTGTCACGAAAAATGCTTCCGTGAAAGGACTAAAATTTGCAGGTTTAAGAACATTTGATAATTTAAGGATTGGAAATTTATATGATAATTTATGTGCCATTTTATATTGTGTAAAAAATAATGTAAAAGTGGTGAATGCCAGTTGGGGAGTTCGTCAAAATTATCCAGTTTTTGAAGCGGTTTTGCAAAAAGCAAAAAATGCCAACGTTACAATTGTGTGTTCGGCAGGAAATGAATCGGTGGATATTGATGAAAAGCCTTGGTATCCAGCTTGTTATGCTGACCATCCCGACTTTGGAAACAACGTTATTAGTGTTACGAGTAAATACGGTTCAAAAGTATGTCAGAACACGTCAAGTTCTACCAAGAAGATTGATTTGAGCGTTGAAGCGGATAAAAATTGTAAGCACGCAATTCCCGACCAGAAAGGAAACATGGGTACAATCAACGAAAAGGGAACTTCGTATGCTGCTCCTTATGTAACGGCGGAGGTTGTTAAATATAAAATGACTAATCCTGTTTTTTCTAAATCATCGTTTATCACTTCTTTGAGTATGAGTAGCAATATTAAAAAATATACAAATTAGAAAGTTTTTTTACTCCATTAAAAATCTTAAATTGAGGTAGTTTTTAAGAACTACCTCAATTTAAGATTATGCTTAAAATAACCCTCCATCTTCTCTTATTTCCATTGTTTTCTTTTGCTTACTTTTCTTCTGACTGCCCCAGTCGGAAAGAAGTTTGGGTAAATTACCAACGAGCTATTAAAGGAGAACCTTCATTGAACACGATTGAAAACCTAAGACAGGTTTGTCTGCGATGCCATTACCAAGATTCTACCTACGCCCAAATTTTGGTAAGTGTTGCACAATTTTATTATTCTCAAAAAGAATATAAAGCTGCTATTGGCTTTATCAATGAGGCAATCAAGATTAATAAATCTCATCGGAAGGATGTAAAAGAATCTTACTTAGCAAATAATTACTTTAATTTGGCAAGAAATTACAGTGAACTTGGAGATACTCAAAAAGCATTAGAAATGTGTGATTTAAGCATTTTGGAAGTAAAAAAGAATATCAATAATCAAAAATATTTGTTAAATACCTATGCGTTAAAAGCCAATATTTTGGTTAAAATGGGTGATTTTGAAAAAGCCATCGCACAGTCAAATGTTGGTATCAGTTACACTGGAATCAGCCTTAATAATGATGGGTTAGTAGGATGTTATATTGAAAAGGCAAAAGCACAAATATTAACCAAAAATTTAGAGGAAGGAAAAGTAAGCCTTGACTTAGCCATGAAGATTATTGATAAGAAATCTTTAAATTTAATGGGTTATGCTTATTATTGGTACGCACAATATTATCAATTAACACAAAACTCAGTGCAAGCGATTGATTTCTATCATAAGTCGCAAACCTGTTATACACCTTTCAAAGATAGAAATTATGCAGCGGCTTTTATAGATATTGGAATGATATATTACAATCAAAATGACTTCGATAAAGCCTTAGATAATTTTGAAAAAGCATTAAGAACAATGGATAGTCCTTATGCAAAAGTTCGTATTTTGGATAATATTGCAGCTTCTTACTGGCAGAAAAAAGATTATGAAAAAGCGTTTGTAAACTATCAAAAATCTCTTTCAATTGCTCCAATTGGTTTTAAAAGTGAATCTTTATTTGATAATCCATCTTTGAAAGCATTAAAAATTGCTGATTTGAAAACTTTTTATCTTACTACTCTTCAAGACAAGGCAGACACATGGTTGGAATATTACCAAAAAACAAAGCAAAAAGAACATCTAAAAGTTGCTCTTGATACCTACTTTACTGCGGATAAATTAGTGGATATTATGCGTTTTGGGCAAACGGGAATTAAATCAAAGTTATATTGGCGAAACCAGACCCATTCACTTTATGAAAAAGCTATTGAAACTTGCTATTTGCTAAAAGACTACGAAAAAGCTTTCTATTTTTTTGAGAAAAGTAAAGCCGTACTCTTGAATGATAAATTGAATGAACTTAGTGCCAATCAGCAACTTTCTACCAATGATTTAGCCCAAGAAAAAGACTTTCAACAACAGGTTTCGGAACTAAATAAAAAGATTTCGGGTGAAAAAGAATCTTCTCAACTTCATCTTGATTTACAGAATAAATTGGTAGAAATTCAGACTCAACAAGAGCAATTTATCAAGGGATTAGAAACTAAAAACCCTGCTTATTTTAGGTATAAATATGATACTACTTTATCTAATTTAGGCGATGTAAAAAAGTATTTGATTAAAGCAAAAAGTAATATGACTTCGGGCAGTACATTGATAGAATATTTTGTGGGGGATAATGCCATTTATGCGTTGAAAGTTACGCCCGAAAAAACTGATTTACTAAAAATGCCTTTGGGAGATTACGGCTTGAATGCCAAGCAGTTTTTAAAATATTGTACTGATAGTCAATTAATTAATAAAAATTATCAAAACTTTTTAAAAGTAAGTAACCAATTATATCAACAACTTTTTAAAAATCTGAATCCATCCGCAGGACGACTAATTATTGCCCAAGATGGATACTTTTTACCTTTTGAAGCACTCTCCAAATCGCCTCAAAAAGCTGATTATTTGCTCAATGATTATGCCATCAGTTATACCTATTCCGTTCAGTTTTTATTGAAAAATTTGGGAGAAAAAACTTTTTCAATGGGAGATAAATTTATGGGAATGTCGCCCGTAGATTTTAGTAAAAACTTGAACCAAACTCCCCTTTCAGGTTCGGATATTTCGTTGAAGAATGTAGGCGATAATTTTTATTTTGGAAAAACTTTTTACAAAAAAGAAGCAACCAAAAAAGCCTTTTTTGATAATGCCCGAAAATACCAAATCGTACATTTGTACACCCACGCCCAAGCCGATAGCACCGACCAAGAACCGATGATTTATTTTGCGGATTCAGTTTTGAAACTTTCGGAAATTAGTGATTTACAACGCTTCAAAACCCAACTTTTGGTACTTTCAGCTTGCAAAACTGCGGTGGGGAGAAATGCGAAAGGGGAGGGGATTTTGAGCCTTTCCAGAGGCTTCGCAACGCAAGGTATCCCTGCTACGCTCACTACACTTTGGAGCGTTGAAAATCAGGCTACTTATACGCTTAACGAGTTGTTTTACAGATACATAGCCCAAGGAGAAACAAAAGATTTGGCATTGCAAAAAGCTAAAATTGAGTTCTTGAAAAGTCAATCGGGTGAAAAGCAATTACCTACCTTTTGGGCGGCTGCCGTATTAGTAGGTGATGCCGAGGCGATAAGTTCAGGCTTTCAATGGTGGTGGATTTTAGGTGTGATTGCGTTGGCTCTTATTTTGATTAAAAGTTTGAGAATCAAAAAGCACAAGCAAGATTTTAAATACTAAAATTTGATTTTCAATGTCTAATGTTTTGAGAAATTTTACTAAAAAAATCAGCGAAAATCCGTCCAATCTGCCTCATCGGCGGTCCATTATGCAAGAGTTATTCCATAAAATCCAAATCCTTAGAAAAACTCTCTTCCAATTGTGAAGTTGCCCAAAAGGCTGCTCCGTAGCAAATTACGCCCACAATAAAGGCTGACTGAAGCAAACCAAAGGTAGGAATCAATGTTTGAAACCCAATCGTTATGGGAATCAACGCCCCACGCACAAAGTTGGGAACGGTGGTAGTTACGGTAGCTCTGATATTGGTACCAAATTGTTCGGACGACATGGTGATAAAAACTGCCCAATAACCGCCAAAAAAGCCCAAAATCATG
>JANPGQ010000771.1:0-1506 GCA_031423975.1 Cytophagales bacterium
GTATAGACAATTAAAGTTTCAGCAGGATTTGCCAAAAATTCCGCAGGAATTAATGAAATGTCATCGCTAAAATGGACAGGGACACCTTCCGCTTGGAGGGCGTTGGTGAGGGGCGTAGCAGTTTTATCGTAACCAGCCAAATTGTAGCCATTAGCAATAAACCAACGAGCAATTGCCGACATTCCAATGCCGCCAATGCCTAAGAAGTAGATGTGTTTTAGGGTTTTTATGTTCACTTTTGATTGGTTTGACTACGAAATAATAATTCCTATTACTTCTAAATTTCCTTTAAAATTATCTCTCAACATTGCGTAATAAGGTTTTTGGGGACTTACAAACTCTCTAATGGTAGCAATAATTGTTTGGGCTGAGGGAGTGTCCAACTTCTTTTTCTCGACTAATGATAAACTGTTTAAAAGGGCTTCAATTGTTTGAAGCTTTCCTCGTCTGTCTTCTTCAAAAAGTTCTTGGTCAATGGCAGTTCTTTTGATGGTTTCTTTTCCTCTAAGTGTTTTATGCGTGATTATTTCTCTTTTGAACAATAAATGTTCTTGTGGATTATCTTTTGCAGGATTCAGAATGAGAGAAATTTCTTGTTGGATGTCATGCGTATGGTCAATGGCACGATTATCAGGATTTTCGAGTGGAAAGAAGTTTTTCTTGAATGTTTGGTTACATTTCTGACATGACAAAAATAAATTATCCCAATCGTAAGCCAACCAATAATAACCCACAGAACTCAATGTATCCTTATCAGTTTGTTTCCAACCGCCTTTAGGTCTAAAATGCTCTACGTCTCCATGTTGTGCATGAAGGCTTGATTCACAAAAACAGCATTTATTGTATTGTGCATTTGAAAGGGCATCTTTCACAGTTTTACCTCCGTAAATTGCTGAATCAAACTCAAATTCTTTTTGACCAGAATCAAAAGCTAATTTCATGGACTCAATCAGTAGTAACCCCTTTGTAGTAAGGATTTGAGGAGCATTGCCTTTTTTAATAGGTATCATTTGGTCAAATTATGGGCTACTTGTTTAATAATTTCCATAGCTTTTATCATTTCTGGGCTTTCGGATGTATGTAAATTGCTCGCTTCTTTCTCCAAAACAGCTAATTCTTTCTTTTCAGTAGCACTCAATTTTTCTTTGCGTAAAAGAATTCTACGGCGATTTAATTTTTCAGTAATCTGTTCATCTCTCATACTTACTCCAAACATATCACTGGCTAAGATTTGATCCACTCTCCAATTTTTTACAGAAATGGGGTCATTGTCCACCACAACCTGATTTCCTTCACGTTTCAATACAATCACATTGGCATCTGTTGCCGACTGTACAATCAGCGGACTATGAGCCGTAACGATAAATTGTATTTTCGGGAATTGTTCAGAAAGATGACGCATGATTTTTTGCTGCCAACGGGGGTGCATGTGCAAGTCTATTTCATCTACCATCACCACGGCGGGCTGTGCTAATGGGTCTTTGTGACGACTAAATTTCTCAAACA
>JANPGQ010000772.1:0-2038 GCA_031423975.1 Cytophagales bacterium
AGGTAAAATGCCCTGTTTTTATGGGTTATTATTACAAAAATGAAGAGGAGCAAGACAAAGTAGTTTCTGTGCCAGCAATGTTGAAAATGTTTGATGAAGTGGGTTCTAAAAACAAGCAAAAAGTAGCTTTTCCAAATGCTGCAAACCACGTGTTGGCATCTCCAATTTTGTCAAAAGATGTGGCAACTGTACAAGCGGAAACGGAGAAGTTTTTGGATGGGATTTTGAAGTAAAAGTGTTACCGCTAAGTCGCAAGGTCGCTAAGGTTCTTTGCGTATTTACGGTAAATTAATAAATTGATAGATACGAAAAAATCAGAATATAATGATACAAGAAATAGAATATAAAGTGCCTACCATGGCAGATATGATGGCGGCTGGCGAAAGTCCAGAAGTGCTTTTTTGGGTAGGTTGTGCGGGTTCTTTTGATGACCGCTACAAGAAAGTAACAATTGCTTTTACCAAAATCTTGAACCGTGTGGGCATCAAATTTGCCGTTTTAGGTACGGAAGAATCCTGCACGGGCGACCCTGCACGTAGGGCGGGCAACGAGTTTTTGTTCCAAATGCAAGCTACCATGAATATCCAGGTTTTGGAAGGCTACGGCGTGAAGAAAATCGTAACGGCTTGTCCGCATTGTTTCAATACCTTGAAAAATGAATATCCAGCTTTGGGCGGTAATTATGACGTAATTCACCACTCTACTTTTCTGCAAGAATTGATTAATGCGGGTAGGGTGAAATTGGAAGGTGGCGGAGAATTTAAAGGTAAAAAAATAACCTATCATGACTCCTGTTATTTGGGTCGTGCCAATGATATTTATGAAGCTCCACGTTCAGTTTTGGAGGCTCTGGATGCTGATTTGGTGGAAATGAAACGTTGCAAAACTAAAGGTTTATGCTGTGGTGCGGGCGGTGGACAGATGTTCAAAGATGCCGAAAAAGGAACGAAGGAAGTGAATATCGAAAGGATTGAGGATGCCCTCGAAACGGGTGCAACTACCATCGCAGTAGCCTGTCCGTTTTGTATGACGATGATGTCGGATGGCGTGAAAAACAAGGAAAAAGAGGATTCAGTGAAGGTCTATGATTTGGCGGAATTGATTGAAGCGAGTATGTAAGTAGCTATCGGCAATTGGCTGTCAGCTATTGGCTTAATAATCAGAAAGTTATCTAATTAAAAGTGTCGATTATAAAATATCAACGACTTAATTTAGAGGTTGAATTCTATTTGTATAAAATATGCAAATCAGGAGTTAAAATTGAGTTTTCTGCCTCCAAGAGGCAGAAAACTCAATTCTTCAAAATCTCAAATTCAACCCGACGGTTAATGGCTTGATTTTCAGGGGTATCATTGGCTACTTTTGGTTTAGTTTTGCCATAACCTTTTGCCGTAATGCGTTCGGCAGGTACACCTTGGGTGAGCAGATAATTACGCACTACGTCGGCACGTTCTTGCGATAGTTTATTGTTTACTTCATCCGAACCTAAGTTATCTGTATGTCCACTGATTTCTGAGACGATTTTCTTATTGGTTTTGAAAAATTCAGCAATACGTTTTAACTCTGGATAAGATTCTTCTTTGAGGGCGGCTTTGCCAAATTCAAAGAAAATATTATTCATCTGTACTTTTGCTCCAACTTCCACGGGCGTTACGGTCATATCTTTACCTTCTACTTCCAAATATTTCCCCGTGATTTTACTCAAATCAATATTTTGAGAAGTACCTACATAACCATCAATTTTGGTTGTGATTCCGTAGTTTTTACCATAAGGCAACACAATTTTGTATATGCCAGAAATAGGGTCTGGGGTGGCTACGCCTAATTCTTTGCCGTTGGTGAGGTCTTCGTAAATGATTTTGGCATTGGTGGGAACTTTACCAGTTTTGCCATCAATCACTTTACCCGATACCAACACCACAGGGTCAGATTTTGTGGGTTCAGTTTTTACGGGTTCTACTTTCTTGGGTTCGCCACCTGCCAATGGGGATGTGGTAGAAACAGGTAGTTCAACGGGTTTTGGTTGTTCAATTTTCAA
>JANPGQ010000773.1:0-4655 GCA_031423975.1 Cytophagales bacterium
ATAAATGAAGGTTAGTTTTTTGCAAAATTTTCAGCAAAGTAAAATACTTTTGTTTGGTAGAAAGTGTCCAATCGCAATCTATCTGAATTTCTTGATAAGGTTTCAAAGACAGTTTAGAAATTCCTAATAAAATAGTTTTTGCCAAAGAATCAATGGCAGTTTTCGGAAGATTTTTAATCGCCTGATTAGTGATGAAAACCACAGGAATTATTTGGTAAGAATCAGGCAATTTTTCACTAAAACGGATTGGGGCATCTACATGAAAATCTCGTTTGGCAACATTCCAAGAAATATCAAAAAACTTGATGTATAATTTCCGGACCTGATTTTCAGCAAGCGTATTTCTTTCTAATTCCGAAAGTTTGAAATTAGATTTCCAGTAATAAAATGCCGTTTCAAGCTGTTTGAGGGGCTTTTTTTGGCAAGAAGATAAACTAAAAATTAACATGATAAAAAGGACGATTCTATATTTCATTAAATGTGTTTGGGAAAGAATATTGAAGTTTTTTAAATCTTCACAACGGTCACAATTTAACTATTATTAAACAAAAAAATACTCATCAAAGGGACTATTTACAGATTTTTTGCGTTCTATTTTTAGTCATAACTCTCAACAAACCTAAATCAAATAATGCCCATTATCAACTCAACTTATCAGCCGTCGGGGCTTTGGAGAAATCCACACTTTTCTACCATTTATCCCAGCGTTTTCAGAAAAGTCAAAGGCATAGATTATACCCGTGAAAGATTGGAATTATCAGATGGTGATTTTTTGGATTTGGATTGGAATTTTTCTGAAAATATAGCTTTTAATCATGCTGCCATTTTGAAGGTAGAAACCTTTATCAAGCAAACCAATAAACTTGCCATTTTCACGCACGGTTTCTTGGGTAATTCTACTCGTCCTTATCTTTTGGGTGGTGTAAAAGCCTTTAATTTAGCAGGTTATGATGCTTTGGCTTGGAATCATCGAGGTTTGGGTGGCGAGAATAATCGTTTAGAAAAAATCACAACGCATGGTAGTTCAGATGATTTGGAGGCGGTAATTAATTATGCATTATCCAAAAAACAATACGATGATATTATCTTGGTTGGGTACAGTAAAGGAGGTAATATTTCCTTAAAATATGCGGGTGAAAAAGGCGAAAATATTCCCACAGAAATTAAAAAAGTTATCGCTATTTCTACACCAACGGACTTGCAGGGAAGCGTAGATGTGATGGGGAAAGAAGGATTTTATACCAATCGTTTTCATAAAAAATTGTCAAAATTCCTTCAGGAACGCAAGCAATTAATTGGAAATAAAACCTTCAAAGATTTAGCTAATTTCAAATATTTAGATGAGTTTGCTGACCACTACATTGCTCCTTTGCATGGGTTCAAAGATGCTAAGGAATATTATGATAGCTGTTCTGCTATGCACGTAGTGGACAAAATCAGTGTTCCAACACTTATTCTGAATGCCCAAAATGACCCTGTACTTTCGCTTAGTTGTGGCGTGCAAGATATTGCCAAAAAATCAGACTTTATATTTTCAGAAATGCCGTTTCATGGTGGGCATTGTGGTTTTCATGAATCCAATAACGATGGGCTTTATTGGGTAGATAGGAGGGTGGTAGGATTTGTTACTTCAAACAAAGAAGTAAATTCGGAGGTTGAGTAATATTAGTGGAACGAAAAAGAGTTAGAAAGCATCAGGAAAACCCCATATACCGTCTAACTCTACATTTTCTAATTTTCTAAATTCCGAGACTATCATCCGAAGAAGACTTCTTTTTGAATGACAGCAATACGCCCGAGGCGATAATAGCGATGGCAATTAATGATAATGTTCTCATAGCGTGTATTTTTAAACTGATTGAAACACCTATAAAACAAAAATCTCGCCAAATTATTGTTTACTTATAATTATGCTACGCTCAAAAAATCCTCTACTTTTTTCATGCCAATATGATAGCTCGCTTTTAATGCTCCGATGCTCGTGCCTGTGTTTGAAGACATTTGTTCGTAAGACATTTCATCAAAATAACGCATCTTGAATACACTCAACTGCTTTTTGGGAAGCGTATCCATCGCTGAATAAAGGCGTTTTTCAATTTCTTCAGGCGTAACAGTTAAATATTGGAAAACCGAATGATTTACCGAATTTGACGATTCTTCAATATCAACCATCGTCATTTTCTTTTTATTTCTCAAAAAATTCAAACCTTCGTTAGTCGCAATTCTATGAATCCAAGTAGAAAGTTGGCTATCTCCTCTGAAATACTCCAAATTTTGCCATACTTTGATAAAAGCATCTTGGGTCAAATCTTCGGCATCGTCAGTATCTTTCACAATTTTGCTGATGGTCTGCAAAACCTTTGAACGATACTTTTTCATGATAATTTCAAATGCAAAATTACGATTTGTAGCTTGGCTAAACATTGCCAAAACCTCTTGGTCTGTAAAGGCTATCTTTTTCATTGGACTCATATTTTTAATTCCTTTTAGAGAAATAAATTGCTTGATTGATGAGTCAAAAGTATAGCAAGAAAGGAAAAGATATTATTAAAAAAACAGTGAAGTGGACAAAATTAGGGGGGAAACGGACGGCTTGATTTACGAGTTACGATTTGGGATTGCGGATTTAATGTTCGGGAAATCCGAAATCCGCATTCCCAAATCCTTATTTCCCTCCCATCCAAGACAAAAAATCAGTAACTTTCAATTTACTAACTATGATGGGTTCGGGGGTTTGTACTTTTAGCTTGGTAAATAACTTTCGGTTGAAATGTGGCTCAACCTCTTGGATTGATTCAAAATTGACTAAAAACTGACGATTGGCTCTATAGAATTGCTTCCCCGCCATGCGTTCCAATTCATCCATGGTGTGCATGATGGCGTAGCGTTCGCCCGAATACTTATACAGAAAAGTGATTTCGTGTTCAATGTAAAAAAAAGCAATTTCGTGGGTTGGAATTGGTAGATATTTGCCCTTATAATTTACCAAAAAACTGGTTTTCTGGACGGGTTGAAGGCTGTCAATAAAGTCTTTGATTTGGTCGAAATTTGTAGATTCGACTGGGCTTTTTTTTTCAAACATTCCTCGCAAATTCTTATATTTTTCTAAACTCCTCCCAATTACTTTTTTGTCGAAAGGTTTCAGTAAATAATCAATGCCGTTAGTATTAAAAGCCTGAATGGCGTACTCGTCAAAGGCGGTACAAAATATAATGGGACAGGTAATTTTTACTTCTTGAAAAATCTCAAAACTCAATCCATCTGCCAATTGAATATCCGAGAAAATAAGGTCTGGACACCCTTTTTCGGTCAGATAATCAATGCTCTCCTCTACACTATCAATGATGCTAAGTATCTCAATATCAGGCATTAAATCACCCAAAATTTGTTGTAAATCTTGTGCGGTTCTCTTTTCGTCTTCTATGATAATAGCCTTCATTTTTAAATTATTGGTAATGAAACCTCAAAATATTGTTCTGTTTTATGAATCAATACGGGTTCTTCGGTTAATAATCCGTAACGTTTTTTAAGGTTTTCAAGCCCAATATTAGTGGAGGCTTCTACAGAACGTTTTGGTTGTAAATTGTTTCGGATTATGATGTGTTCGTGCGTATTGAACAACTCAATTTTTAAATGTTTGTTCTGTGAAACTACATTATGTTTAACGCAATTTTCTACTAAAAGTTGCAAAATCAAGGGGGGCATCCATGAATTTAACGCTTCTTTATTCAAGTTAATTTCTAAAGAAATATTGTCTTCAAAACGCACTTTTAACATATAACTGTATGATTCTAAAAGAGATAGCTCTTCTGAAACATGAACTTTATCTTTTAAATTACTCTGCAATAAATACCGATATACTTCCGATAATTTCAAAACATATTCTTCGGCTTGGTCTTCTTTTGCCTTTACCATTGTTTTGAGGATATTCAGTGAATTGAATAAGAAATGGGGATTCACTTGCTGTTTCAAAACCTCAAATTGGGCAGTAATATTTTCCCGTTTCAAAGCCTCATTTTCTACCAATGCTTGCTGACTTCTAAAAAACTGTTCGATTCCGTAGAGTAACAAAAGCACAATGACATTAATGGTAAATCCTCGGTATTGATACAATTCAAATACATGGGCGGGACCTCTATTATCAACAAAAAATTGAATAAAAATCTCACTCCAAATCGCCATCATCAAAATGCCAAAGCCAATACTTAAAGCACACTTTAAGGCAAAAATTTGTTGAGGGTGCGTTTTTGCGTAAGGAAGTTTAAAAAATCGGGGATTATTCAAGTAAATATTAAACCACCATATAATTGCCGAAGCCCATAAACCGTACAAAAAATGCAATAAATATTCAGTCCACGAAGCATCATCTTCTTTGTAATTTAGATACCTTGCTACGGTTAGATTGATACCCATGATAAAAGCCATTGCCACCGCCGCCTTTATTTGCGAGCGACGAATCTTCTGATTTAAATCAAATAATGTCAATGCGTGCGACTGGTTTTCGTTCATAGAATATGATGGAAATAGATTAGTAAAGTTTAATTTTGGTAATTGGGAATTAGGTAATTTTCGCTCCGTGGCTGGTGTCCCCACCAGACACACGTGCGAAAGCAATGCTGGATTTTTGCTTTCGCACTCGTCCCGTGGCTGATGTC
>JANPGQ010000774.1:0-1856 GCA_031423975.1 Cytophagales bacterium
AATAGGATATGATTTAAAGTCATTTGTAAAATAAAAAATAGAACAACCAAAAAATGAACACAAAAATACACTAAAACCCTAATAGTCAGCGAAATAACTTCTTTTCAATACCACAATAATAATGAATGAACCCAGTTATACCTTTAGCCACATTGATGATAAATTAATTTTTGAATTTGAAAGTATTAGCGAAACAAAAAGGATTAGGAAGTTGATTGAGTACAGATTAATTGATAATAATACGCTCCTATATAACCTTGCTTTAGTTGATATTTTGCCGAACGGCGAAGTGAGTAATTTATCTATTAGTGATAATAAAGATATGCCCAAAGTCCTTTCTACGGTGTTTCAATCTATACTTTATTTTTTTGAGGCAAAACCACAGGCAAGAATTCTCATACAAGGTAGTACGCCTTCTCGAACACGTTTGTATCAAATAGCGATTTCAAAGTACATGGATGAATTTGAACAGAAATTTGAAATTTGGGGTTTTGTGGGTAATGAAATGGAGTTATTTTTGAAAGGTAAAAATTATGAAATATTTGTTATTTCAACTAAAAAAAACAAAGATGAAAACAACGGGAATTAATAATAAAGACAGAGATATTAAGACTTATAAAACGGTCGAAGAAGCCTTTGATGCAAAACACAATGCTGCAAAGGAATTTCTTAAAAAAGTTGATATGAATAAAATGGCATCAATGCTTAAAGCATAAAAAAAATGAACATAAAAAAATATACTAAAACCCTAATAATCAGTGGAATAACGGTTGTGGGACTATCGTTGGCTTCCTTCTCTGACCCAGGCGAGCGATTCTTTGATATTGCTAAAAACTTGGATATTTACGCCACGCTTTTCAAGGAATTGAATCGTTATTATGTGGACGAAATCAATCCTAATAAGACGGTCAAGACTTCTATTGATGCGATGTTGAAATCGTTTGACCCTTACACCGTCTATTATGCCGAGGACGACATCGAGGATTATATGACCATGACTACGGGCAAATACAACGGTATCGGCATCGTAACGGGCAACCGCAACGGACGCATCACGATTATGCTTATTGACGAAGGCACACCTGCGGAAAAAGCGGGCTTGAAAATTGGCGATGAAATCGTGAAAGTGGATGGTGTTGATTTGAAATCTAAAAAAGGAATCGACCCTGGCAAGTTGATAAAAGGACAAACAGGTACATCCGTAAAATTGACCGTAAAACGCTACGGAACGGATAAATTGGAGGATATTGCCGTTACTCGTGATGTGGTAAAACTCAAAAATGTGCCTTACTATGGCATGATTAACGAAGAAGTGGGATATATCGACTTGAAGGATTTCACCAGCACGGCTTCCAAAGAAGTACGTCAGGCAGTTACGGATTTGAAGGCGAAAGGCATGAAAAAATTAGTGCTTGACCTTCGTGAAAACCCAGGTGGACTGTTGAATATGGCGGTGGATATTTGTAATGTTTTCTTGCCAAAGGAATCTGAAATTGTTTCGACCAAAGGAAAGGTGCAGGAATGGAACAAAACCTACACGGGACTCAATCCTGCGATGGATACGGAGATGCCGATTAGCGTTTTGACCAATTCGAGAAGTGCTTCGGCGGCGGAAATTGTGTCGGGCGTAATTCAGGATTATGACCGTGGCGTATTGATTGGACAACGTACTTATGGCAAGGGTTTGGTGCAAGTTACTCGTGATTTGACGTATAATACCAAATTGAAAGTTACCACCGCAAAATACTACATTCCAAGCGGGCGTTGCATCCAAGCAATTGACTATCAACACCGCAATCCAGATGGTAGCGTAGGGAAATTGCCAGACTCATTAAAACGTCCTTTCAAGACTAAAA
>JANPGQ010000775.1:0-5375 GCA_031423975.1 Cytophagales bacterium
GGAAATAATGTCAGACGTTTGAAGGACTTCGTCAAATGGCTTGTATGGAATGCCTTTAGCTTTTAAATCATTTGATTCTTTTATGTCATAAGCAATAACTTTGCAACCAAAACCTTGCATAATTCCACAAAAAGTAGCTCCAATTTTACCAGTTCCAACCACGCCAACGGTTTTGCCGTAAAGATTAAATCCCATGAGATTTTGTAATGAAAAATTGTTATCTCTCACACGATTGTAGGCTTTGTGGGTTTTTCGATTTAAGGTCAAAATGAGTGCCACTGCGTGTTCTGCAATAGCTTGCGGTGAATAAGCAGGTACTCTCATCACGGTAATATGGTTTGAAGTGGCGGCCCAAATATCAACATTGTCATAACCAGCACTTCGTAAATCAATTAATTTAATACCGATTTTAGCTAATTTGACAATGGTTTCTTTGTCAATAATATCATTTAATAAAACGCAAACGGCTTCAAAGCCCAATGCCAAATTGGTAGTGTTGGTATTCAAGGCTGCATCAAAGAAAGTCAGTTGATGTTTTCCATCAGTATTGAATTTATTTAGATACGCCTTTTCGTAATATTTTGTACTAAATACTGCTACTTTCATTGCTTTAATTTCCAGAATGATTGGTGAAAAATTTATGGTAAAATGGATTTATTGGTTCTTTTAGGAATTGAAGTCGCTATGCTTCCACAACCATTTTACCCATATTTTCTCCTTTGAATAAACCCAATAGAGCATTCGGAAGATTATCAAAACCATGTTCAACGGTTTCGGTATATTTCACTTTTCCCTCCGTAAGCCATTCCGCTAATTGTTGAGTGCCTTCTAAGAAAAGACTTTGATAATTACCCACGATAAAACCTTGCATCAACACACTTCGAGTTAAAAGCATGGGTTGGATTCGTGGTCCCATCGGCACATCCGTAGCGTTATACGTGGATATTTGCCCACATAATGCTATCCGTGCGTGAAAATTAATATTACTGATTACGGCATCGGAAATTTCTCCACCAACGTTATCAAAATACACATCTACCCCTTTTGGACACGCTTTTGCGATGGCTTTATTCATGTCTTTGGTCGTTTTATAATTGATAACTTCATCAAAACCGAACTCCGTTTTTAGGGTCTTCACTTTTTCATCGGTTCCTGCAATTCCAACCACATGACAACCATAAATTTTTGCAATCTGACCCACCACAACGCCAACCGCTCCCGCAGCACCCGAAATTACCACGGTTTCGCCTGCTTTGGGTTTGCCAATTCGCATTAAACCGAAGTAAGCAGTGAGTCCTGGCATTCCTAAAATACCTAAATAATAACTCGGACGAGTGGTACTGACATCAACTTTACGAATATCTTTTTCGGAAGCTATAAAGGTTTCATGCCATGGCAACGAGCCAAATACAACATCCCCCTTTTTGAACATATCCGACTTGCTTTCAGATACCAACGCAACGACCGCACCCACAATTGGCTGGTCAATTTGATAAGGAGCAGCATACGATTTTGTATCGTTCATTCTACCACGCATATAGGGATCAACCGAATAAAACATACCCTTTAGTAATATTTCACCTTTGTTTATTTGAGGCAAATCAATTTCTTCAAACCTGAAATTTTTTAACGTCGGTAAACCTGTTGGGCGGGATGCAAGTACAATTTGTTTGGTTTTCATGAGAATGTTTTTTGAGATAAGATTGTTTAAAAATCTAAAAAGGGTCAGTCAATCCGCTTACTCGAATCAGTTTTTTATTGACAAATTCTTCAATTCCCAATTCCGAAAGTTCACGACCATAGCCAGAACCTTTCGTACCACCAAAAGGTAAATCCGCCTGTGTCCAAGTAGGATGATTGATAAAAACCATCCCCGTATCAATTTGGTCGGCAACTCGTTTTCCTCGGGCAATGTCAGTGGTAAACACAGAACCACCCAAGCCAAAGGGCGAATCGTTGGCTAAATCAATAGCGGCTTGTTCATCTTTTACCCGATAAAAAGTAGCAACTGGTCCAAACAATTCTTCATAATAAACAGGATTATCGGATTTCATATCAATCAATACGGTTGGCTGCATAAAGGCACCTTCTCCTTCTACTCTTTTTCCTCCCAAAATAGCTTTTGCACCACCTTTGATAGCTCTATCGACTTGTTCGGCAATTTGAACAGCGGCAGCTTCACTGCTCAACGGACCTAAATCGGTGTCTTTGTGCATCGGGTCGCCCACTTTTAATTTTGCCATTTTATCGGTAAATTTTTTCAAAAATTCGTCTGCCACTGCTTCTACGGCAATAAATCGTTTGGAGGCAATGCAGCATTCTCCGTTATTATTGATTCTGCCGACTACTGCCCAGTCAACGGTTTTATCTATATCGGCATCTTCCAAAATAATAAAAGCATCACTACCGCCTAATTCCAAAACTGATTTTTTGAGGTATTTCCCCGCCTCCGAAGCCAAACTTGCCCCTGCGGCTTCACTACCCGTGAGCGAAACACCTTTAATTCTTTTATCAGAAACCAATGCCGAAGCTCTTTTTCCAGACATCAATAAATTAGTATAAAGTCCATCAGGAGCACCCGCTTCTTTGAATAATTCTTCAATCACAATCCCGCATTGAGGCACAATGGAGGCGTGTTTTACCAAAATAGTATTGCCAATCATGATATTAGGAGCGGCAAAACGAGCCACTTGATAAAATGGAAAATTCCAAGGTTCAACGCCAAACAATACACCGATTGGACTGTATCGAATCAGTGCTTCCCCGTGAGTTGGATGCAAACGTTTATCTGCCAAAAACTTTTCTCCATGTGTAGCATAATAATCAAAGATATCGGCACTCAACATGATTTCACCTTCAGCCTGAGCCAAGAGTTTTCCCATTTCCAACGTAATCATTTTGGCGAGTAAATCCTTCTTTTCTCGCATCAATTTTGCTACTTTATGTAGCAAATCAGAACGATGTTTATAGGAAGTTTTCTTCCAAATTTCAAAAGTTGAAACTGCCTGAGTAAGAGCCTTATCAACTGCCGAATCGGTCATTTCTTCAAAAGATTTTATGACTTTATTATTAACTGGATTTATTGTTTGAATAGACATGATGTCGTCGATTTTAGGTTTTGATAAGTTTATAAATATGTAATTAGTTGTAGGGACGTTTTTTTACTATCTCCAACGCCCAGGAGTCCAATAATATCCTCTTGTATTGTTTCTCCATTGCCCAGATTGATATTTTCGCCCTCGATATGGCATTACCCAATATCCATTGCTCCGAGTATAAGTTTTGGTTGGACGATTATAGATCCAATTTCCATCAACCCAAACATGATTATTGCTTGGTTGTGGTGGGCGAAATCCCTCTTGGTACGTTGGCTGAGAACTTACGTAGGCTGGCGAGCAGGCATTAACCAACAAAGCCAAGCCAATTAAACCGAATATTAGCTTTTTCATTTGAAAAGTTATTTAGCGAAATATCCTCTCACGAAGGCATGTTGCTGGTTTTCAGTCATTTTATCAGCATCTTCAACGCCAATATTAATTTTGTCAAAATGATGGTCTTCTTTCAAAATATTAAATAATTCAGCCTTTGCATCGGTTGGTCCGAAAAGCAGAACTTCGTCATATTTTTTAATAATTTCCCCTAATTCCTTATAATAAAGTCGTTGCTTTTGTTGCTCTTTATTGTGCATTTCGCTCTCGCTTCGGTTCAAGGTTTCCTCTCTATCTTGGTGAGTAAAAGTAGATTCTACGGTTTCAGTTTCCATTGAATCACGGGTGTATTCCATCAAATGAGCCGTTGAATGGTCCATCCAGATTCCTAAATATTGGGTTGGTTTTATAATCTCCATCGCTTTGTTAATATGTTTTCGTTTTTACAAAGGTGAGGGTATATTGAAAAGAAAGTGTTATACTATTTCTAAAAATACTTATATCATTCACAGATTAATAGGATAAAGAACAAAAGGTAAACAAGCCGTTTCTATAATGTGGTTTTCATTACAACGGGACGTTTTTCTTCACTTTTGATAAAATTTATTAAAAACTATATATAATCCGAGTATGCTAACGGAGAAAGAAAGTAACTTAAATCCAAACAATTAATCTCGTGATTCAGAGCGATTCAGTAGTAAATTCGCTTGGTATCACTGGTAATATCGTCGTGAATCTAAGTGTTATGGTCTGAGTAATTACAATTTGTTCCATTGTGTAATTCGTAGTTTTATCGAAAATCCATACAACGGGTTTCAATTCATACACAAGTAGAAAGGAAGAGAAAGCTCGATATGCATCAAAAATGAATTGTTTTATCCCTATCATTACCCATAAAAAGCAACTAAGGTTGTAACTCCTTTATTGGGCCAAAAGTAAAATAGCATAACGTAAGTTACTGAATTACAACAAGTTAACTTGTAAAATTTCCGTCTCGTCAATTTCGTAAGTCAATGATAATAAATCATTTAACTTTTCTCAGTTGGATTAAACTTTTTCCTGCCTCTTTTCTTGGTAACTCCTTTGACCTTCACCCCTGCAAAAGTTAGTATTTTGTAGAATGTCCTTCGACTCCCAATCTTAAATGTCTTCATAAACGGTAGTCGTTTGGCATCACGTAAATATGATGGCAGAATATGACTTCACTCAGGCGGCGTTCCGCAAGTTGTTGAATAACAACAACTTACACTTTGATATTAATAAAATAAGGGCTTGGAAATACAAAAATGCAGCCTAAAAAAATCACCCTGTAAGTTGATAATAGTCAGCGACTTACGTTATGCTATCTTACTTTAGGCCCAATAAGGGACTTACAACCAATATTGATTGATGCACTGCTAAAAGAAATTTCAAGAAACGCTAACAGATTAGGAGTAATCATAACAAATTTGAATTCTCTTTCTATCGCATTCATTGATTTATTAGATAAGGTTTTAAATACGGAGAGAATAGTATTGTACTTTTGATAGACGAATACGATAAAGCATTAGTTGATTTTATTGATGACCAAGTTCTATTTGACTATAACTGTGATATTCTGCGAGGTTTTTACACGAATATAAAATCGTACGATGCCTGCATAAAGTTCACACTTTTAACGGGAGTTTCTAAGATTGGTAAAATGAGTTTATTCTCTGGACTTAATAATATCAACGACATTTCCTTAGATAATGAATACGCCAATTTATGCGGAATTTCACAAGAAGAACTTGAACTTAATTTTAAAGAACATATTGACAATTTTGCCAAAATTGAAGCGAAGGAGAGGATCGAATTATTAGCATTATTAAAAAGATGGTACAATGGATATAGTTGGAATGGACAAACAACCCTCTACAATCCGTATTCTTTATTAAATGTTTTTCAAAAAAATGTCTTCCAAAACTA
>JANPGQ010000776.1:0-4424 GCA_031423975.1 Cytophagales bacterium
TGATGATGCTGGGCTACATTTTGGGCTTTTTAGAGAGAAAATTTTGCTTTCAGTAGTTTCTCTTTTTATTGAGAATGATGATGCTCAATTTAGAAAATTTGCTACCGAAATCACCGAACAAGGCAAAGGATATGGAGCAAAATTATTAGAATATTTAATTCAAGAATGTATCCAAAGAAATATCAAAACTTTTTGGTGTAACGCCCGAATATCAGCAAGTGGTTTTTATGAAAAATTTGGTTTAGCAATCGTTTCTGATGCTTGGGAAAAAGATGGAATTGAATATGTAAAGATGTCGAGGAACTTGTGAGGGATTTACCATCAAATGTTTTAATTTTACAAAAATCCTTACTCAAAAATGAAACTTTCCCTCATAGTAGCCGTTGCCGAAAACGGTGTTATCGGACATAATAATCAACTAATTTGGCATTTACCCAATGATTTGAAGCAATTCAAACGCCTTACCACGGGGCATTGTATCATCATGGGGCGTAAAACTTTTGAATCCATCGGCAAGCCTTTACCCAACCGAACATCTATTATCATTTCTCGGAATACCAATTTTCAAATAGAGAGTTGTATCACGGTTAGTTCCTTGGAAAAAGCCATTTCAGCAGCTAAAAAGATAGAAACCGAAGAGGCTTTTATTATTGGTGGAGCAGAAATTTACCGATTAGCTCTGCCCATTGTTGATAAAATTTATCTTACCGAGGTGCATCATGCTTTTGAGGGTGATACATTTTTTCCAGAAATTGATAAAAAAATTTGGAAAGAAACGCATCGTGAAGACTTTGAAATAGACGAAAAACATTCAGTGAAATATTCTTTTGTGGAGCTATGTAAATGAACTGTTCATATCTCATCACTCAATAAATACCCCTAAAGAAATGATACAAATATCGGCACAAACCATTGATATTCAGGCTTGTATAGACGCTGCCCAGTCGGAGTGTGCAGGGGCAATTGATGTCTTTATTGGTACAGTTCGCAATCATAATAATGCCAAAGAAGTAGTAAGATTAGAGTTTGAAACCTATGATACGATGGCAGTAAAAAAAATGGAAGAATTGGCTAATCAAGCCCGTGAGCGGTGGGATATTGAGAAAATCGTGATGGTGCATCGAAAAGGCGTGTTACAAATTGGCGATGTGGCAGTAGTGATTGCCGTTTCCACCCCTCATCGGGTAGCATCTTTTGAGGCTTGCCAATGGTTGATTGATACGCTGAAACAGGTAGTCCCGATTTGGAAAAAAGAGATTTATGAAAATGGAGAAGAATGGTTGGAGGCACACGCTTAAACAATAAAAACATGAACATCTGGCTTAAAGAAAATCTTAAAGGTGATTACCAAATCTGGACGGTGATTGCGGCTCTGTCCCTCATCAGTATTGTGGTAGTTTCCAGTGCCTCGGGGCGACTTGCTGTGGAGGGTGGAAGTATCGTTTTCATGGTTATAAAACACATTATTTATATCAGTGTAGGCTTGGGGGCAATGTGGTTTTTTCATCGAATAGACTACCACCGTCTTGCCGCATATTCAAGTATTGGCGTTGGTTTATCAGTGATTTTACTGCTTTATGCCTTTAAGTTTGAGCAAGGAGTCAATCATGCCAACCGTTGGATTCATGTGGGCGGAATGACATTTATGCCTTCTGATATTGCCAAATTGTCGCTGATTACCAATTTGGCATTCATGTTAGCCAAACGCCAACACTTGGATTATACCTTTGCCGATATGATTCCGATGATTTTGAAAATTATAGTTATTTGTATCGCCATCGCCCTTACCAACGTTTCTACGGCACTTTTGCTTTTTGCTACTTGCTTTTTATTAATGTTTATTGGGCGAGTTCCCAGTAAATTTTTGGCTTTGGCGTTGCTTGGGATTATTTTTTCGGGAGCTATATTAGTGATGTCAGGGAAGGGAACTCGTATTGAAACCGCTCGAAATCGTATCATTAATTTTTCGAAGGGTTTAAGTGGTAAAAAAGACAAAAAGAAATCCAGTCAAAATGAAGATTATCAGATAGAAAGAAGTTATTACGCCATCGCCAACGGCGGAATCATGGGCAAAGGTCCAGGGAAAAGTCAACAAAGATATTTTTTGAGTGAATCAGAATCCGACTTTATTTATGCCATCATCATCGAAGAATGGGGATTAATTGGTGGCATGGTTGTACTAATGCTTTACCTTTGGTTTTTGTATCGAGGTATGAAAGCGGTGGATAGTTCAGGGCGAGCTTTTGGCGGATTATTATCGGCTGGATTAACATTCAGTTTGGTCATTCAGGCAATGGTACACATGGGCGTAGCCACGGGATTGGGACCCGTAACTGGACAACCACTACCACTATTGAGCATGGGAGGAAGTTCCCTGCTTTTCACGGGGGCAATGATTGGAATTATTATTTCAGTAAGTAAAGATAAAGTGAGAGATTCGGTTTTATAAACACAATACATTCATGCCAAAAGTTATTATTTCGGGCGGGGGAACGGGAGGGCATATTTATCCCGCCATTGCCATTGCCAATGCTTTAAAGGAAATCAATCCTGCCACTGAAATTCTTTTCGTGGGGGCAGAGGGGAAAATGGAGATGGAAAAAGTCCCCAAAGCGGGTTATGAAATCATCGGTTTGCCCATTGCTGGTATCAATCGTTCTGACTTGTTGGCAAATTTGAGTTTCCCCAAAAAACTAATCAGCAGTTTGGCAGAAGCTCGTGGTATTATCAAAGATTTCAAGCCCGATGTAGCCGTGGGAGTAGGTGGATATGCCTCTGGACCCGTTTTATTGGCATCTTCCATGATGGGCATTCCGTATTTGATTCAAGAACAAAACTCTTATGCGGGCGTTACGAACAAATTTTTAGCCAAAAAAGCCCAAAAAATTTGCGTAGCTTATCCAAATATGGAAGCCTTTTTTTCCAAAGAGAAAATCAAAATGACTGGCAATCCCGTCAGGAAAGATATTTTGGAAGTGCGTTCAAAACGTCAGCAAGCTATTCAACATTTTGGCTTGATGTCGAGCAAAAAAACGGTTTTGGTAATTGGTGGAAGTCAGGGAGCAAGAACCATCAACGAAGCCATTGATGCGGGATTGACCAACTTGGTTGGGGCAGGTTATCAAGTGGTTTGGCAAACTGGAAAATTGTACATCGACCGTGCCAAAAAAGCGGCAGAAGTATTTGATGGTCAGGTATTTGTTTCTGACTTTATTTATGAAATGGACTTGGCGTATTCCGTTGCGGATGTAGTGGTTTCACGGGCGGGAGCATTATCAGTTTCTGAATTATGCCTTGCCGCCAAGCCTTGCATTTTAGTACCATTACCAACAGCCGCCGAAGACCACCAAACCATGAACGCCATGAGTTTGGTAAAAAATGATGCCGCTATGTTAGTAAAAGATATTGAAGCCCGTGAAATCTTAGTAAAAACCACAATTACGTTGTTGCAAAATGCTGATAAACAGGCAATTCTGAGTAAAAATATCTATCAATTAGCCAAACCAGAAGCCGCCCGTGAGATTGCGGAAGAAGTATTGAAATTGGTGAAGAAGGATTGAATAGATGATTAAGATCTATATGAAAAATTACGGAATTTGTCCTTTTGAAGGACGAATTCCGTATTATATTCACCTTTGCCCCTTCACCGTGAACCGTAATTACCGTATCGGTACGGTTATTTGCGTAGTGTCCCAATGCAAAATCATATCAGTACCACCCGTTTGTTCTGTGAAATCAATTTTGAATTGCTCGGCTGAATCAGAGACTTGAGTAGCAGGAGCTGGAACGCTCAAAATATTTTTCTTTTCGTCATAAGAAAGTCCCCACTGACCTACTTCTTCGTTGATAATAACTGACCAATTATCTTTTTGGGGAATGGTAAACAACGTATAAGTGCCTGCCTTTAAAGGCTTTCCACCAAAATTTACATCTTTTGAAAACTTGATTACGGTAGCTTCATTTGCCCCTGTACGCCACCATTTGCCATAAGGAACTAATGCTTTTTCAGACTCTTCCCCAAAAATCATACGACCTTTTTTAGAAGGTTGGCAGTAATCTACCGTTACTCGCAAACCATTTTTATCAAATTCAGCCGTAGAAGATGGACTAAACGTTTTGGTATAATAAAATCTAAAAAACACTGCAACGGAGGCTAAAACAGCCAAAATAACGAGTACAATTCTAAGGATTTTCATGTTTGCGATATTCCTTCACCCATCGAAGGATTTTGTTTTGGTTTGTGATGTCTTGGGTTAGGTCGTAAAAATAATGAAGTTTGGGGAAGGTTCAAAATATATTATTGTGAATGGTTGTCGGCTTTCCATCTCTTTACCCGTGGCTGGTGTCCCCACCAGTCCACATGAGCGTAAGCAAATTGTAGTCCGAGCTTACGCCTATGTGGACTGGTGGGGACACCAGCCACG
>JANPGQ010000777.1:0-3795 GCA_031423975.1 Cytophagales bacterium
CGATGCGACCGTCGCTCGGTTCGATTTATCAGATTATACTCGGCAATAAGCAGCTGTTGGCAATTGACCTGCAGCACAGCGTATTTGCTTCAAAAAATGTCGTTTATTATAATAACTTAATTGTACTAAAATGGAAATTTATGCCATTTTAGTTACTCTAAATTTTCGGAAATGATGCCTTTTCCTCCTCGAAATCACCGCTTTTATTCCATTTTCCATCATTATCGTTTCTTCATCAGAACCATATTCTTTAATGTAATTAGGATTAATGATGTATCCACGGTGAACTGGTAGAAAACCATAATTCTCTTAATAATTTTCGTAAAATTTGATAGTGTGCGATACTACTTTTTCATGACAATTATTCAGATAAATAGTTGATTAATTAGCAACTCCCTTTATCATAACAATATTACTGATAGATACTTTTGCCGAAGTTTTATGATTGATAATTAATAGCGAGATATTGCCTACTTGACGATATGTTTTCATGGGAATAAAATTAGTTGTATTAGTGAGGTGCTACAAATTTAGAGGGTTTTCAAAAAATAGCCTTTGTCTATTGTACCAAAAACTTAGTCTATTGTTGCATTTTCAAGAAAAACCTATGTTTTCTCTTATACCACCCATTTTATTTTTCTCGCATCAACAAATATCGGGTCATACACAGGCTATTATCCTCCGACACGGGTACTAAAGGGATAGTTGCTACTAATTTCCAGCCTTGTTTGGCAAATTCAGTGAGGGCTTTTACGATTTGTAAATCGTTGGATTGGATATTTTTGAAGTTGATTCCCAATAAACTAAACAGATTGAACATATCGGTTTCTTCTTGTTTACCGTCATCGTGAGTAATGATGAGTTTAGACCGTCCTCCACCGCCCGAAACGGTAGATTCGATAGTGGTAATCTGCATATATTGTGCAGTAGTAGCTTGGGCGTGTGTGTCTAAGCTGACCACTACGCAAAAAGCGATGGCAAGTAAAAGTTGTTTCATTGAGGTAAGTTGAGGATTCTGGTAAAAATTTATGTGAATTTAGTAAATTGTGAGGATTTTAAATACTTCTTGATTTGAAAACCATTTTACGGTATTTTCAATTTTTATATTTATTGACAAAACTATAGCTAAAAAAACTGTCATAAAGGATCTCCAAGTAGGTATTTGTAAAAAATATATTTGACAATTTTTTCCCAGTAGATAGAGCCTCAATTTATTTACTGAAGAGTTTATAAAAAATCTGCCGTGTACTTAGAAAATCAATCATCGTACAGCCGTTACTCAGTATGGATGGAGATGGATACAAATGCATCTCGAAAATACCACTAAAATAATCCAAGAAATTTTAAGATGAGCAATGAGTTTTAGTTTAGCAGAAGATAGCTTTATCAAACAAGCACGGCAAAGATTGACACGCTACCTTGAAGTTAAAAACCCGTCACCTCACTCCAACCCGAAACACCATTTTCATTAAAGGCTTCAATGACGCAAAAGTATTTTTGCCCAACCGTTAAAGCTCTCAATTCCAAAGTATTAGGCGCATCTCCCCACACTTGATACGTCTGATATAATTTATCGGGAGCAATTCCCCAAAGAATATTGTAACCCACCACATTGGCTGGTTTTTCCCAAGTAATATCCGCATTACGAGTATCAGTCTGACGTTTTACGGTCAATTTCTTCGGAATTTCTGGCGATTTTCCTGAGCCATTTCCAAAAATTCTAATATCACTTACCGCCAAATTTCGCATCGGAACGTAGACGTTTTCGTACTTGATATAACGTGCTTTTACACTCGTAGGCAATTCCACATAAGCATTCGGGCGGTCACGGTGGGGTTCGTTCGTATTATCCGAAATCAAATCCCACTTTTTGCCATCCAAAGAAGCGTAAAACTTAAATTGCGTATAAACTCTGGGTTCGTTAGAATTATAAACGTCTGATTTGTAGTCGGTAAAATTGACCTGCAAAGCCTTTACGTCATAATTATTTTGCAAATCTATCGTCAAAGATTCGCCTTCTTTATTGGTATTTGCCACCCAAAAAGTCCTTGGATTTTCGTCCGTAACTTGCTGAGCCGTTAAAGTATCCCGAACTGATGAAGCCGTGCAAGGTTTTTTGTACGAAAGCAACATCCAACCCGTAAATAAATCGTCTTTATTATCCCATTTTTTCGTAGGTAATTTCTGCGGAAAATCGCCAAAACGAGTATTCGCAAACATTTGATTATCAGCATCAAAACCCGCAGGAAACATCACAATTCTACGCTCCATTGCCCAATTTACCGCCACCCACGGCGTGCCTGTATTCCAATAATTTCCGAAATTATCTTGAAACGTGTTGCCGTGTCCCGCCCCCGTCATAAAGCCACCAGGTTTATAAGAAATTGGATTATACGGAGCATACGTAAATGGCCCAAGCGGATTATCACCGATGTACGTTCCGTTGGCATAAACGTTGTATTCTGTGCCGGGAGCGCCATATTGTAAGAAATATTTACCGTCGTGTTTAGTCATCCAAGCTCCTTCCGTAAATGGTCGGATGGTATCTCGATGGTCACGACCAAAACGTTCCCAACCGTGATTTTTAGGGTCGAGATATATCAATCCTTGGTATTTAGATTTATAGGTTAAATTCTTGCTTTTGTCTAATTCAGCCCCAAAAAGTGGGTACACATTCGACGAACCCCAATACATATACCATTTGTCCAAATCTTCGTCGTAGAAAAGAGCAGGGTCCCAAGGACCAATGTACTGCGGCAAACGGGGCAACCAGCGGTTATAAAATTGGAGTTTGCCTTTTTCGGGTTCGGTACTGAACAAAATCGGGCGTTGTTCAAAAGTAGATTGAAACAAATAAAGCGTATCTCGTACCGACATCGCCGCAGGCGCACACATATCTTCCATGGGCCACATACTTGGCGTAATATATTCCCAATTAATCAGATTTTTGGAATGCCAATAACCACCCGAAATTGTCACGAAAAGATAGTATTCATGTTTATGATTGACAATCACAGGGTCAGCACCCGAACGGTAGGAAATTTGCTCATTCAACTGCTCAAAATTATACCGATAATTAATGTCCATCGGGTTACAATAGGTCTTTTGATTCAGATTTTGAGCCGATAATTGGTTGATTATCAGTAAGAAGAGAATAGAGAGTAATGTATTTTTCATGGATTGGTTTTTGGAAAATTTACCATAAAAATACGAATAATATTAGAACGCAGATGAGATAAACCACAGATGAAACGAATTGAACTGATTTACACAGATTTCCTATGTAATTCGAGTAAATCTGTAAACTCCGTTTCATCTGTGGTCTAATATTTTACATCAAAATGAAAAGCCAATTCTCAAGGTCAATCTATTAAAATCTTCAATAGCTGTCTTGGTTTTTTCAACTAATTCAGACCGCTGAAAACGATAACCTGCCCCAATGACGAATCCTGTATTCTCATTAAATAAAATCTTTAATCCTAATCCCGCCGCAAATGTATTTCCGCCTTGATATTTGATGCCATCGACATCGTTGGAAGTAGCATTGATACTGTATCCACCCTCTACAAAATAGAAGGGAATTTTATTACCTGTTTTCGTAAAATCTCCTCTCACACTCAACACGATAGGTACGAATGTTTGGACAGCGTACAAATCTGCCCCAATGCCTATACCCGTAAAAAGATATTGATTGAACTTATAACCATTGACAGTTTGGAAAGAAAAAGCGGAGGTCGTTACCCCATTTGAGGCACGGTTACTCCCCGCCAAAGGTCCCAATTCTGTATAGTGAAC
>JANPGQ010000778.1:0-8301 GCA_031423975.1 Cytophagales bacterium
CTGGTTTTTTCGATTCAGAAATTGAAACTTATCGAAAAGTAGCCACTGAATTAGACATTACCGTTTTGGATGATGAAACCAATACTTTTGCCCGTCACCCTTTCGTGTTTTTGATGGAAGCCGCCGATGATATTTGTTACAGAATCATTGATTTGGAAGATGCTCATCGCCTCAGAATCTTGACGGTTCAGCAAGTAATGGATTTGCTTTTGCCTTTTTGGGAAAATGATGAAAAAACTTATAACTATCTGAAAAATCATAAGTTACCCAGAATTATAGACAATAATGAAAAGCTATCATTCCTGAGGGCAATGTTGATAAATCTTCTTACCAAGAAATGTACAGAGATTTTTATGGACAATGAAGAGGGTATTTTAGCGGGACAATTGAACAAATCCTTAGTTGATATTTTAGACTATCATACTACTAATTGTCTGAAAAAAGTAGATGAAATTTCGATTCGTGATATTTATAATCATAAGTCGGTAATCGAAATCGAAATTGCGGGTTATAACGTAATTGGTGATTTATTGGATGAATTTGTTACAGCAGTTTTGCATCCTGCGAGAGATAAATCTAAGAAATTAATTCAGTTAGTGCCGAAGCAATTTAGCACCCAACAAGATAATCTATATGCTAATATTCAGTCAGTTGTGGATTTTATTGCGGGTATGTCTGATTTGTTTGCGGTGGATTTATATAGAAGGATAAAAGGAATTACGATTCATTAATTTTCTAAACCCTACTGACATACTGTTGTCATTCGTCTGTATTAATTTTGAAATAAAAACAGATGACAAATAATCAGCAAGCATTCAAAATTGTCGGTATCAGTGTTCGTACAAATAACCAAAGAGCTGCCAATGATTTGGGCAAACTCTGGAGTAAATTTATTGGCGAACACACCACTAAAAAGATACCCAATAAGGTTTCAGAAGAGATTTATTCTATTTATACTGATTACGAATCTGACCATACTGGCGACTATACCAATATTATCGGTTATCGGGTTTCTTCTTTAGAAAATATCGCTTCGGGGTTGGTCAGTAAAGAAATTCCAACGAGTGAATACCAAAAATTTACTGCCAAAGGAAAATTTCCTAATTGTGTACAGGCAACTTGGGGAGAAATTTGGAATTCGGAAATAGAAAGAAGTTATGTAGCTGATTTTGAAGTGTATAGTAATAAATCAATGAATATGACCGATGCTGAAGTAGATATTTTTATTTCGGTGAAATAGTTTTTGTGGGTATAAAGCTCCGATAGTTTTTGCTTAAAACAAACTCGTTTGATAATTTCCAGTAGTTTTAGCTTCATGTTCCAAAAGCCATTTTTTCCTCCACAAATCTCCACCATACCCTACTAATGAACCATCTGAACCAATAACCCGATGGCAGGGTACGATGATGTTGAACTTATTGTTTCCATTGGTCGTACCCACTGCTCGGATAGCTTTTTCGTTGCCAATTCTGCGGGAAAGTTCTAAATATGAAATGGTCTTACCAAAAGGGATATTCTCTAATTCCTTCCACACAATCTTCTGAAAATCAGTACCTTCGTGATGAACTTTTAAATCAAATTCTGTACGATTTCCTTCAAAATATTCCGTAATTTGTTTGATATATTCCTCAATTACAGCGGGGATATATTCAGAAATAGCTTTGCGAGGGCTTGGTTTTTTCTGGGCATCCACAAACAAAACGGAAGTCAGATATTCCTCTGTTGCTGAGATTTCCAGTTCTCCCAAAGGCGAATCAATGTATTTAGTGAATATTTCCATGTGGTGAAATAGTGATTAGTTATAAGTGATGAGATATGAATAATTATGGATTTTCCAAAACTCATATCTCATCACTTATAACTTCTATGAATAAATCTCCTTCTTCTGAGCTTTCACTCGTTCGTCAGTAATATAATCGTCAAAGCTCATCAACTTATCCAAATAGCCTTTTGGCCCTAATTCTAAAATTCTGTTTGCTACGGTTTCGGTCAATTGGTGGTCATGGCAAGTGAATAACATAGTGCCTGTAAATTCTACCATTCCGTTGTTTAATGCCGTGATGGATTCAAGGTCTAAGTGATTAGTGGGTTCATCAAAAATAGCAACATTTGCTCCCGACAACATCATCCGTGAGAACATACAACGCTGTTTTTCACCTCCTGAGATTACCGTACATTTCTTCAAGGCTTCATCGCCCGAGAACAACATTCTTCCCAAAAATCCACGAATAAATGACTCGTCTTTTTCTACTGAATACTGACGTAACCAATCAACCAAATTCATAGAACCATCTTCAAAATATTTGGCATTGTCGTTCGGTAAATACGCTTGTGTAGTTGTTACACCCCATTGAAAAGTTCCTGTGTCAGCTTTACGTTCACCCATCAAAATATCGAATAAAGCACTAACCGCTAATGAGTCCCGAGAAAGAACCGCCATTTTATCGCCTTTTGAAAGCGTAAATGAAATGTCTTTGAACAAATATTCACCGTCTTGATTTTTAGCGGATAAACCTTCCACCGAAAGCAATTGGTCGCCCGCTTCACGCTCTGGTTTGAAGTTCAAGAATGGATAGCGGCGTGAAGATGGTTTGATGTCGTCCACCTGCAATTTATCCAACATTTTCTGTCGAGAAGTTGCCTGTTTCGACTTGGAAACATTGGCGGAGAATCTTCTAATAAATTCTTCTAATTCCTTCCTTTTTTCATCAGATTTTTTGTTTTGGTCAGAACGTTGACGAGCCGCTAATTGCGAAGATTCGTACCAGAAAGTGTATGTACCTCCGTAAAGTTGAATCTTGCCAAAATCCAAATCGGCAATGTGCGTACAGACGTTATCCAAGAAGTGTCTATCGTGAGAAACTACGATGACGGTATTTTTGAAATTAATCAAGAAATTCTCTAACCAAAGGATAGATTCGATATCTAAGTTGTTGGTAGGTTCATCCAACAACAAAATATCAGGAGCCCCCAATAAGGCTTGTGCCAAGAGAATTTTCACTTTATCACCTCCCGAAACGTCTTTCATCAAGGTATAGTGCAAATCTTCTTTAATACCCAAACCGCTCAATAATGAACCCGCCTCCGACTCAGCTTCCCAACCATTCATTTCAGCAAATTCAGCTTCGAGGTCGGCAGCACGATTGCCATCTTCTTCGGTAAAATCTTCCTTCAAATACAAAGCATCTTTCTCAATCATTATATCATAAAGACGCTTATTTCCCATGATAACTGCTTGAAGAACAGGCACTTCTTCATACTCAAAATGATTTTGTTTCAAGATAGACATCCGTTCACCAGGATTCATGGATATCGAACCTGTTTGCGAGTCTATTTCGCCCGAAAGGATTTTCAAGAATGTAGATTTTCCTGCACCATTTGCCCCGATAAGACCGTAGCAGTTGCCTTCTATAAACTTGATATTTACATCTTCAAAAAGTACCCGTTTTCCGAAACGGAGAGAAATATTTGATACGTTTAACATTATATTGTATTTGCTTAATTCTTAATAAAGTGCAAAATTACGACATTTTGTCCATAAAAAAATCCTGTAAAAATGTTCTTACAGGATTTTTTGTTTGTAATCGTAAATGAACGTTACTCCACTACAATTGGTACAGTTACCTTTGTCATATCCCAACTGATATGGAGAGCATTATTTTGAGCATCAATTGACAATTTTTCTTGTGGAGTAGTCAATTTTTCAACTGGAACAATTACCTGAATAATATCTTCCTTGGCATTTCTGGCAGCTTTTCCATCGGTATTATCTCCCCAATACGGGATTTCTTTATTGAAAATAACTGTCCAGCTATCCTGTTGAGGAATTGTCCATAATGAATATTTTCCTGCGGATAATTTTTTGCCATCAATTACAAGATTTTTATCCGTTTCAAAAGTTGTGGGTTCATTAGCCCCTGTACGCCATACTTCGCCATATTTTATGATTCCCCCGAAAATTTCACGACCTTTTTTGGAAGGTTCGCAATAAAACAAATCCACTTTGGCAGCACCTACTGAATACGTTTGTTTCACTTCAGGGCTTGCACTCTTAGTTTTAGATTTCATGACTTGAAAAGCGATAAATAAGATTACCGCTACAACTGCCAGACCGATTAATATTTTTTTGAGCATGATTAGAAAGTTTAATGTGAAACTTTTTTATCGAAGGTAGGGATTCTTTTTGATATAAGTTATTGATTTTTAGTGAGATATTCTATAATTTACATTAAATCACTTACTGTAATTCTCACATCTATTGATTCCAAAGAATGTTCATTTTCTTTGATGGGATGATTAGAAATTAGTGTTATAAAAATATTCTTCTTGGTATTTGTAGCAATACGAAAAGCGGATTTTCTTAATTTCAATTGGCTTGCATATTTCTTTGTAATCTCAAAAGTCGATTCATAAAACTTACATTCACAGAGATTAATAACTGCATCTTTTCTATCAATAATTAAATCTATCTGAAATCCATCTTCTGTTTTATCGCCTACATGACGATATGAGGACGTTTCGGCATAGACATTCTGAACGCCCATTGCTTTTTTGATTTCGCTTACGTGCTTTATACAAAGCGACTCAAAAGCATAACCAGACCAGATTTTATACGCTTGCGAGTTTGAAAGTATCTGCCAAATACCTGCCTGATTTTTTCGATTATTTTTAATAAACTTATGATAAAAAACGGAAAATTCATCAACTAACCGATAAATTGTTCCTCTTTTTTTTCTGCCAAATGGGTATTCTTCCACTACAAATCCAGAAATCAATAATTCTTCTATTGCTCTTTGATAACTTCCTACCGATTTAATTTTAGTTTTATTAATGATATCTTCCCTCGTTAAGCCTTGCTTGGAATTTGCCAATGCTTCAACTATTGCTTCATGATTTACAGGAGAATCAAAAATGGCTTTATACAAATTACCATATTCATTTTTAAGAATACCTCCTTCCAAAAAACACATTCTTTCTGTACTCACCGTAGGGCTTTCACCTTGTTTGATATTTTCTAAATAAAACGGAATACCACCCATAATCATGTATATTTCAGCAACGGATGAGTCAGTAAGTTTGATATTTTTTGAGTGTAAAAAATGTTTGGTTTCTGAAAGTGTAAATGGGTTTAATTTGATATGGTGTGTCAATCTATTATGAAATCCACCTTTATCATTAACGATTTTTTGAGTTATCCAAGAAGTTGAAGAACCACAAATGACTAAAATAAAATGAGATTCTTTGGAAAGAAAATCATTCCAAAGATGAGCTAATAGCTGAATAAACCCTGATTTTGCTGTATTCATCCACGGTAATTCATCCAAAAAAATGACTTGCTTTTTATTCTTTGATAGCGTTTTTAAATAGCTTTTTAGATGTAAAAATGTTTCTTGCCAATTTTGAGGAATGGCAAATATAGGTTTATTTGAATACTCTGATATTTTTTCCGTAAAATTTACAAGCTGTGCTTTTAAATCTCCATCCTGAATTCCTGTAACTCTAAGGCAGATGTTCTTTTTGTAAACTTCATCTATCAGGTACGTTTTTCCGACTCTCCTCCTGCCTGTAATAGCAATAAAAGATGATTTTGAGCTATTCAAAGCCTCATTTAATTGCTCTATTTGCAAACCTCTTCCTATCATATATTTGGAATTATCTATCAAAAATACATAGATAATTCCAAATATAAAAATCTATAATTGGAGTTATCTATCAAAAATGAACAGATAAATCCAAATATAGGTTTAAAATTGGTGATTTATAGTCCAACCTTACTATTCAACATCCTTCTCGAAAAATAATAAAATGGATTCCAAGAAGTTGGTCTCCATGCTATTTTGGCGGCTCTATTGTTCCAATCAATCAGGGTTTTGAAGGCGGTTTGAAAACTGTTTTTTGAGAAGTTTTGAAGTATATCTATTGACGCATTTTCTGAAATTAAACGTTGTTCTTCTTGCAAAAAAAATTCTTGCAATTGCGTTCTTTCTGGGCTGATTATTTCCTTTAATTTCTGATAGTTTAAATTGCCCAAACGGTGTAATCTTTCAGCAATCCACCATAAAGTTTTTCTGTCAAATTTAGCTTCAGGAGCTTGAAAGGATTCGTTCAGAACTCCATTGTTTCCCAAGAAAAATGGTTTGTAAACAGAAAGACAAGGGTTAGAAGTACCTGTTAACCAAATAGTTATAGGCTTATCTTTTCTAATTTCTACAATCATCGAACCTACGGTATGACTTGGGTTGAACATACTGGTTGCGTGCATACATACATCAGTCGTGGTGGCATTATGCGGAGCAAATTCTTGGTCTGGAAGATGGTGTGATGATAATAATGCAATGGCAGATTTTACACTAAAACCTTTATTATTAATCCCTTGCATTGTAGTTTTTTGGCGAATTTTACACCCACTTACCCAAGACATTAAAGGGTCGGAATATGATTTTTGAAAATTGAAATTACCTGATTTGTGCCAGCCTTTTTCTTGGGCACAATTAATAGCATTTTCGGAAATTAAATCATAATTATTTTGAATAGTTAAACCGTTTGAGATACTGCCGTAGTCTTTCACTTTTTTTGCAACCCACTCACGTCCAGCAGTTTCCAAAACCCATGCTTCTTCTTTATCAGCAATAATGAAGGAATTATGATAGAAAAAATCTTTGTTTTCATAGCCACCGCAAGCATCTTGTCCGTAAGTTCTTAGTAAATCCGTGATGCAATTTAGGGCTTCGTGGGCAGTATTTGAACGCTCCAAAGCGAGCCTGAGCAAGTCCATTCCTGTGAGTCCATTATTTGATTTATCAAACTTAACTTTCGTAAAAACAGCTTCGTTTCCAATCGTAACGCCAAACTCGTTTACGCCCATTTCTGCCCCCCACATTTGAAAGGGTTTTGATAAAATAACTTCATAAGATTCAGCCACTTGCGGAATTTCTATAAAGGTGCATTGAACGGTTTTCTCAGTATTTTTTCTTCTTGGAAAATGCACAATTGCCTGTGCTTCGTTAGGTTCACGGTCGGAGTTTTTGCCAAAGATTATACTTTTATTTTTAGTGATGGAAGGAAGGGCAATGAAGGTATCGCACATTATTGTGAGTGATTTTGTAAGGGAATGATTTTATGAATGTAGATGTAATTTATAGGTAAATTTTTAAATTACAAAAATTGTAACATGGTGGTTATGCGACTCAGCAGCTTTGTTAGAGTTTTGGTGGATTTTGCCTAAAAAGAATGGAAGTAGGAATAAAAGGCATGAGTTTTTTCTCAAAACTGCCCTTCGGAATTCCTAAAATATCCGCCACCGAATCTCCCATTAAATATCGCATTTGAGCGGCTGGGAAGGTTTTTAGTAAAGGATTTTCAATGAAACTTTCAATCGTATTTATCAATGCTTTGGTCAGTGCTTTTCCTTCTTCGGAAGGTCTGAATTGGCGTTTGGCAATGGCTTTATCCATCGTAAAGGCTTCTCGTAAATTATTAGGTATCAAGGCTTTATCAATCCCCATGATAACAGAAACAACATTCCAAAGGTGTAAATACGCTTCGGCATCGGCTTCGTTTGGGGCATCACCTGCTTTTCTCATTCCTCGGATAACAATATATGAAAATGCTCCGTTTGTTCCCGCCATATCTTCTTGGTTTACGGGTTTACCCCAAGCTAAATCCCACGTACCGTGATGTTCCGTAAAAAAACGAATAGCAGCGTGCATTAGTCTGACTTTCAATATCTTACGGATGGCTTCACCATTTTCCCAGTTCTCTTTTTTCGTAACTATTTCCAGAAATTCACCCGTTTCTTGCAAGCGTTTTAGCGTATCAGTTTGGATTCTTTGCGACATAGCCAATACCTTCGCCCCATCTGCCCCTGCGTAACAATACGGAAGCGAATAACACGCCAACATGATACCGACGGCAGTTTGATTTTTAGCAAAAAACTTCATGCCTTGTTGCATGAGTTGCTTATCCGTAAAGTCGGGAAGTGATTGATTATTTTCAATAAAATCGTTAATAATTCCGAATGAAGATGTTGATTCTGAGGAATTTAACCATTTAAACATTTCTCGCACACCCGTAATACTGTCTGATTTGAAGAGGTCGGTAATGACTTTATCGGCATCGGGGTCACCCATCTGACGGAATTTATCCATCATTTCATTGGGGAATTGGCGAGTTAGTTTTATTGATTTCATATCTTGGAGTTATAGTAGTTAAAGAGTTGTAGTAGGTAAAAAGTTTTTTTTTACCTTGATTTTTATGCTAAATTTATTTAATTTCTAAACTTACCCAACCTTTTCTCCTTCT
>JANPGQ010000779.1:0-2523 GCA_031423975.1 Cytophagales bacterium
GATTTTAGAGGTTTAGTCATCGGAAATGATAGCACAGAAGCGTTTTCGGCAGGAGCAAATTTGGCGATGTTATTTATGTTTGCCATTGAGCAGGAATATGACGAAATCAACATGATGATTGCTCAGTTTCAAAACACGATGATGCGAGTGCGTTATTCATCAATTCCTGTGGTAGTTGCTCCGCATACGTTGGCATTGGGTGGTGGTTGCGAAATCAATCTTCATGCTGATAGAGTGGTGGCGGCGGCTGAAACGTATATGGGATTAGTGGAAGTAGGCGTAGGCTTGATTCCTGCGGGCGGAGGCACGAAGGAAATGGCGGTGCGTTGTGCAGATATGTACACCGCTGGCGACCCCGAATTGAATACTTTGCAAGCCGCATTTATGAATATTGCCACTGCCAAAGTGAGTACATCAGCCCAAGAAGCCTTGGAAATGAACTACTTACGCAGAGGAGACGAAATTGTATTGAACCGTTCGAGACTGATTGCCGATGCTAAGAATGCTGCCATCGAAATAGCTGATGCAGGATATACGCAACCCAAACAACGAACTGATATCAGAGTACAAGGCAAAGCAGGAATTGCCCTTTTCAATGCGGGTGTACAGGGAATGTTGATGGGAAAATATATCTCGGAACACGATGCAAAAATTGCCAATAAATTAGCCTACGCTATTTCAGGCGGCGATTTGAGCTATGCCCAAAATGTATCTGAACAATATCTTTTAGACTTGGAAAGAGAAGCATTCCTTTCACTCTGTGCCGAGAAAAAGACTTTGGAACGTCTGCAAAGTTTATTGAGTGGCGGAAAGCCGCTGAGGAATTAATCATTTTAAAAGAAATTCACATGAACGCATACATAGTAGCGGGCTACCGTACCGCCGTTGGAAAAGCCCCAAGAGGTGTTTTCCGTTTTACAAGACCCGATGATTTGGCAGCTGAAGTTATCAAACATTTGGTGGCACAAGTTCCCGCATTAGACCCCACTCGGGTTGATGACCTCATTGTGGGCAATGCCGTTCCCGAAGCGGAACAAGGGATGCAAATTGCGAGATATATCGCCCTTTTGTCATTGCCCAAAGTAGTGCCAGGTTTTACCATTAACCGTTATTGCGGTTCTGGTTTAGAAGCAATTGCCATCGCCTCGGCAAAAATCCACGCAGGGATTGCCGACTGTATTATTGCGGGAGGTACAGAATCTATGTCATTAGTACCCACAACGGGCTACAAAATGGCATTGAATTTTGAAATTGCCCAAAAACATCCTGACTATTACATCGGGATGGGGCTCACGGCTGAACAGGTAGCAAATCAGTTTAAAATTTCTCGTGAAGAGCAAGACCAGTTTTCGGTAGAGTCGCACACCAAAGCCCTTGCTGCCCAAGCGGCGGGACTTTTCAAGGATGAAATTGTACCGATAACGGTAAAGGAGACGTATTTTGACGAAAAATCGGGGAAGAAAAAAACTCGTGAATCGGTAGTTGATACCGATGAAGGTCCAAGAGCAGGAACGACTATGGATGCTCTTGCGAGGCTAAAACCTGTATTTGCGGCGGGCGGTTCAGTAACGGCAGGAAATTCCTCACAAACTTCCGATGGCGCATCTTTTGTGATGGTGATGTCGGAAGCAATGGTTAAGGAATTGAATCTCGAACCCATTGCACGTATGGTAACGTACACCACGGCTGGCGTAGAGCCACGTATCATGGGCATTGGACCAGTGGCAGCGATTCCTTTGGCATTGAAAAGGGCAGGATTAAATATCAATGATATTGACCAAATAGAATTGAATGAAGCCTTTGCGGCACAGTCGTTGGCAGTAATTAAGGAATTGGATTTAGACCGTTCAAAAATCAATATGAACGGAGGAGCAATTTCTATGGGACACCCATTAGGTTGCTCAGGAGCGAAATTATCCGTTCAATTATTCAACGAAATGCGAAGAAGAAATCAGAAATACGGAATGGTTTCTGCGTGTGTAGGTGGAGGGCAAGGTGTTGCTGGGATTTATGAGTTTTTGAAGTAGAGAATGTATTAAAAAGGGGCTGAATTTAAGATTCAGCCCCTTTTTTGCGTTATGAAATTTGATTATGCCGCCAATTCTAACTCACGTACATGAAGCATATCTTTGTTACCAATTGGTCTAACTTCATTAGCTTCAAGGGTAACTACCGCTACTGTTTTCCCTTCTTTGGTCATAAATTCTACCTCATAACCTTCGTGGTTTTCGTAGATTTCTACAACAACTCCCACATCGCCTCTCATTAAACCTTTCTCGGGTTTATCAACGAGCAATACTATTTCATTATATTCCTTTATCACTTTCAGAATTGGTAAATTTCATAGATGCAATTTAGTGTTTTTTGTATTTTCTTTTGAAAATAGTGATAATAATAATTTTGCTTTACAATTAAAATATTTGGCAAATGAAGAAAATCTTTCTATGTTTGTCTGAACCACGAACTGGATAAATTACGGATTAATGGTTTTACAAAATATCTTTTAATTTTAATCAAAAACTA
>JANPGQ010000780.1:0-19653 GCA_031423975.1 Cytophagales bacterium
TGAGATGGTTATTTTTGACGGTAATGTTTGTACGTTGATGTGTTCTGCTTATCATATTTTACTTTTTAGCGAATCCAAAATCGTAAGCAACTACAAAATTGAGAGGTTTTATGAAATAGGTATAAAGTTGCTTGCTTTTAAATATCAGCACAAAATTAGGGTAAAGCTATTTCTCCGATTTTCGAGTTGATAGCTCATAGCCAATTGCATACAACCCCTAAATTCTACTTCGTATAATACACCTCATAAACCATATTAGTAGGAAAAGTTGGATTTGAAGAACTCCACGAAGGGCTATTGGACACAATGCCACCATAAATATATCCTATCAAAGTCTTTTTACCCACTGGTAAAGCAGTATAATTAATAATATCGTATTGACCATTATACTTCGGAATACTTGGGGCAGTGATAAATATACTTTCAGAACCCATAAAAGTAGGCGTACCCGTAGGATTATTGATTTCTGTGGTTACGTTGGTTCTATTATTCTTACTAATGGTCATAATAGATTTTGTAAAACCGTCCGTATCGGTGGTAGTATTTGTTCCAATTCCCCCAAAAGCCGTTGTCAGCATCACATCGTTTGGTGCATCGTACATGATGGCATTAGCGGTGGCATAGATGTTTGAGGTTTGTGTATAGGAATAATCTACTTGATAGCTTGGCGTTGAACCACCTTTTAAATAAATCGGATTTCTGAAAGGTGTGCCTGGTCCATACGTGAAAACGCCCCCGTAAACCGTTAAACCTACTCCATTGCCACCTTTCAAAATAGCTGGCACTACCAATAAATCCCTCCTCCGAAATTGTGTTATACTATCAGGTTTATTGTCTGAAATATATTGCCGAGAACTGTTGATGATGCTAATACTGGTGGGTGTTTCAGCCAATTTGAAGACGTGAACAGAATCAAGATATTGTTGGGTAGTTAGTTGAGAAGGTTTGGGACTATACGGACCATTAAAACGATGTCCAAGCACCAAATAAAATTTTCCATCGGGCAATTTATACATCTCTCCGCCCGTAGAAGCAGTAATTGGGTCTTTTGCGTACACCACCGAAGCCATAAACTGAACCTTATTTTTGGTAACAATAGCAGTTATCATTTGGTTAATATTCACCCTCGAAAGCGTTGAATAAGTAGTCCAAGTAGAATCTGGTAGTTTGGCGTGAAATTCTCCGTACCCCCCTGAAACATACAAGTAATTTCCTACTTGAAAGTGTTGCATATTGGAAGAAGTATATTGCTCACGAAGAATTGATGGCAGGTTTGCCGCCGCCATACTGTCTAATTGATTAGTGGCAGTGTTGTAGGCGTAAATAAATTTATTGGCTTTTTTGAAAGGGAAATTTGTAGCACTACCAAAGCCATGAAAACCGTTAGTTCTGCCACCCATTAGTAACCAATAATTGCCCGATTTGGCAAAAACAAAAGACTGTAAGGCTGGAAGTTTGAGATTTTTTTGACTTGGTTGAAGACTAAATCCTTTCTGAGAATGCGCTTTGAAAAGTACCGTGAAAAGTAAAAGAAAGAATAGTAATTGAGAAAGATTTTTCATGTTAATTGATGGTTTAATTGTGGAAATAAAACCTAAAATTAACCTTTTCAAATCTGGGAAAAAAGGGTAGAAATACCTGTTTTCTCACTTCACCCCATACTCAATTACCGCTGTAGCCGTGGTTACAGACTCATTGTGCAGACGGTCAAATGACGCAATATGATAGACATAACCCCTTGATTTTTCGGCAGTTGTGTCGGTAAAAGCATTTTGTCTCCCCACGTAAAGTATTTTATCAACCCGCTCGAAATCGGGCTTTTCTGCTCTTTCAAAACGATAAACGGCATAGTAAATGTTCTCATTTCCATCGCTTGCCACTTCACCGGGTTGCCATGTCAATACGGGTTTTCCTGTTTCATTTTGTGTGATAAAAACCCTTTGAGGAGCTAACGGAGGTATATTATCTTTCCAAGGCATGGGTGGAATGATGGCAGGTTTTCGGTAAAAATCAAGTCGGAGAGAATCTTGAAAACCGCCGTAATTTTCCGTCAAACATTTAGAACTAAAAAAGATACCACCATCAATTTGTTTATTTTGGCGGTCGAAACGGATTTGGGCGGGAGCTTCCGACAAGCCCCAACCAGTTTTTATTTTATAAATACCATGCCCCACATATAAATGTCTGCCAAAAGCATTTTCCATCCACCATTTCGATAATTCTTTGTAGGGAACTTTGGCATGATTTCGGTCAAAATAAATCTGTGGAGCAATATAATCTATCCAACCTTGCTCAATCCATTTACGGGTGTCGGCGTATAGCTGCCCGTGCGATGTCTGTCCCGCTTGCGTATGTGAACCGTCGGGCGTGGCATTGCTAAAATTTTTCCAAACTCCAAAAGGGCTAATCCCAAATTTGACGTAAGGCTTCGTTCTTTTGATGGCTTCACTTATTTGAAATATCAATAAATCGGTGTTATTTCTTCGCCAATCTTCAATATTAGTGATGCCATTTGGGTATTTTTTGAAAGTTGCTTCATCCTTCAAAACCTGCCCTGTTACTTGATAAGGATAAAAATAATCGTCAAAATGAATACCGTCCACATCATAATGTTTCACGATTTCAATGACTACATTCGTGATATATTCTCTCACTTCGGGAATACCAAAATTCAAGAGTTTTTGCCCATCATAAGTCAGCATCCATTCGGGTTTTCGGTTGCTTATATGGTCGGGGGTAATGCTGGAAGCTTTGCGAAAAGTGGCTCTGTTGAGATTTAACCAAGCATGAAACTCTAAATTACGGTCGTGGGCTTCCGTAATCATAAAACTCATGGGGTCGTAATAAGGGTTGGGAAATTTTCCTTGCTGACCCGTCAGAAACTCCGACCAAGGTTCAACACTTCGGGCATAATAAGAGTCGCAGGCATCACGCACCTGCACCATCACGGCGTTGAGGTTAGAGCGTTTGTGTTCATTCAGGATTCGGATAAAATCCTGTTTTTGTTGATTAGAATTGTACTCCCCTTTTTTGGGCCAATCTATATTTTCAACTGTAGCAATCCATGCCGCCCGAAATTCATATTTGGGCGAAATACTAAGTGTACGGTTTTTTTGGGAAAGACAACTAAGGCAAATAAAAAACGTAAGGAAGGTTGTCTGGATAAATTTATTTAGCATAATCAAAGCAAGGAAAGACTCTACTTGTTATGCAAGTTATTAAATTTATTCCTCAATCGAAAACATATAGCCTACGCCTTTCAAGGTTTTGATATAATGCTCAGGGATTTTTTCACGTAATTTTCGGATATGAACATCCACTGTTCGCTCCACTACATACACATCTACGCCCCAAACTTTCTCTAATAATTCATCCCGATTAAAGACCTTGTCAGGATGTTTTGCCAGGAAATAAAGCAATTCAAATTCCTTTTTTGGCATCACCAAAGGATTGCCATTATTGGTTACGCTATAATTGGTACGGTTAATATGAATGACTCCAATGTCGATAATAGTCTCATTGTCAGCTTGTTGGACGTCCCTGCGAAGTGTTGCTTTGATTCTACTAATTAAAGCACGGGGTTTTATGGGCTTTACGATATAGTCATCCGCTCCTACATCAAAGGCTGCAACTTCGGTATATTCTTCGGCACGAGCCGTGAGAAATAGAATGTAAGTATCTTTAAATTCAGGGATTTGTCTAATTTGACGAGCCGTTTCGATACCGTCTTGTCGGGGCATCATTACGTCTAAAAGAATCAAATCGGGCTTGAAAGTTTTTGCGACCTCCACCGCCTCAATTCCATCCAGAGCTGAAGCTGTTTCGTATCCTTCTTTTTTAAGATTATAAGCTAAAAGTTCGATGATATCAGGGTCATCATCAACCAAGAGGATTTTGGGAGTAGGTAAAGCGTTTGCCATGTTGAAGTTTTTCATTACGCCACAAAATTAGTTATCCCAATATTACGGAATTGTTAAATAAAAACATAGCCTTGGTTTAGGAACCTATCTTATAGACATTTTTTCAAACTCAATTAAGGACGTTTACGATGATAAATTCAATATGGGTAATGCTTTTAAAATATAATTCTAAATGTGTGAATAATGTAACTTTTATCACGAAATATGTAACACTCACAAATCAAAATACACCTAATTTTGTAAGGTTGTGAAGACTGTTTTGCAACATAAAGAAAAGGATTATGACCGATAAAAAATATTTAGGAATTTGGATGGATCATTCTGTAGCCCATTTTGTGGAATATACTAAACATTCAGTACCAATTGAAAATGAGGATATTACGTTGACACAGGAAGAAAAAAATACCGTTGCCAGCGATAGCGAAAATACGATCCAAAATAAAGAGAATCAGAAACAGGGTGAATTTTATAAAAAATTGGCAGAAGTAATTAAAGATTACGATGAAGTTCTCTTATTTGGGCCAACCAATGCTAAAGCTGAACTGCATAATATTTTAAAGGAAGACCATCATTTCGATAACATTATAATTAGTGTCGAAAGTGCCGACCACTTAACTCAGAATCAGGAAGTTGCATTTGTGAAAAATCATTTTGAAAAATAATTAACCTATTTGAATCGCATCAGTTGCTGCTATCCCAATCATTAGAATATTTGAGATAATAGCAACTGATGTAACCATTATTCTACCACCAATTTCCGAACAAACTCCCCTTCTAAATTACTGTATTTTACAAAGTAAATCCCCTTCTGAAAATTAGCGGCATTAATCGTTAAAATCATCTGATTTTTCAAGTCGCTTTCAAAAGCAACAGCACCGATAACATTGAAAACAGCGATTTTACCATTGCTGGGTTTCGTGAATTTTAAGTGAATTTCTGTACTCGTAGGATTAGGATAAATAGTAAAAATATTAGCCAAATCTTCTTCCAAAATCAAAATTTGAGCCGTATTTGCCTGAGCCACCGCCACATCCGATTCCGTTTTATCACCAAAGGCTTTTAGGCGGTAATAATAGGTGGAATTGTCCTTCAAAAGTGAATCGGAATACACGATTTTATCCGCCCCTAATTTTACTAATTCTTTGAAGGAATCATTTGGATTTGCCTTTCTTTCCAAGGTATAAGAAATTGCTTTCGGAATGGCTTTCCAAGAAATTCTGAGCGATTGATAGGACGTTGCGTTTACTGATAATTCGGGCGTACTCAACTTCTGTGGCGTAGTACTTTCTGCCATCACAAAATCCGACTCTGTTTTGTCTCCCAATGCTTTTAGTCGGTAATAATAGGTGGTATTATCCTTCAAAAGCGAATCCGAATATTGGGTTTTCTCAATACCCAACTTAGCGATTTCCTTGTAAATATCGTTTAAAGCGGCTTTTCTTTCCAAAATATAAGACGTTGCTTTCGGAATAGTTTTCCAAGAAATTTTTAACGATTGAAACGAAACCGTAGCGACATACAACTCTGGCATTGTCAATTTTTGGGGTGTAATGGCTTGTGCCGTCGCAAATTCTGATTCGGTATTTGTGCCATACGCTTTTATTCGGTAAAAATAAGTAACGTTATCCTTCAATAAAGAATCCGAAAAAGTGGTTTTATCAGCCCCCAATTTTGCCAATTCTTTAAAGGAATCGTTCAGATTTGCCTTTTTTTCTAAAATGTATAAAGTTGCATTATTGATGGCTTTCCACGAAATTTTTAGTGATTGATACGAGATGATATTCGCTGATAATTCGGGCAAATTTAACTTTGCAAGTGTAAGACCTTCCGCCGTTCCAAAGTCAGATTCTGGTTTATCACCCAAGGCTTTCAGTCGGTAATAATAAGTGGTATTATCCTTCAATAACGAGTCTGAATATTGGGTTTTATCAGCTCCCAATTTTGCTATTTCCTGAAAAGCATCATTCGGATTTGTCTTTCTTTGCAAAACGTAAAATTTTGCCTGATTTACTGTTTTCCAAGACAACTTTAAGGTCTGAAATGTGATTCCACTAACCGATAATTCGGGCGTGGCTAAGGGTTCAAAATTGGAAGCGATATAAGGTTCAATTGCTACCTCATCGAACGAAAAAGCCCTCATTCCGATGGTATTTTTCAGAAAAGGTCCGCCAAATTGGGTAAAAATGGCATCATCATGGAAAGCGGGTAAATAGTTAATGGTATTCTTGGCAGGAGGAGGATTATTAAGCGTCAGAATGATTTTGTTATCAACTGCTCGCCCTGTAATTACAATATCGTTGAGGCTATTATTTTCCCCAAAAAAAAACATATTTTTCATGTATTGCCGAACGCCATTCCCCCTTTTATCATACAAAAGCGTATCTTCAACCCACACCATTTTTTGGTCTGATTCAAATTCAAGCGTGATTCGGGTTCTATCTGCCTTTGAAAAATAGGCTTTTTGAACATTGGGCGAATTGATATTTTCCGTAAATTTTGCTTTGTATAAATCACGGTCAATCATTCTAAAAAGTTCGGTATTGGTCTGATTATGCCCCGAAGAATCATAGTGAATGCCATCGTAGCCTTTCGTACCCACGCAAGCAATATTTTCTACAAAGGGAGCATAAATCGTTTTGGTACGGCGTTGATAGTCCCGCAAAGCCCCCGCATAGCGTTCGGGCCACGCAATGAGTCCTACCTGAAAGATGTAATATTGTTTAATATCGGGAAAATCTTGTCGCCAGTATTTGAATAATTGGTCAAATAATCCTCCCCAAAAATAGGAACCTCCCGAAGATTCGTTTTCACCTTGTCGCCAAATAAAAGCCTTAATGCCACCATTCAAAAAACCAGCCTTTTGAACTCTGGCATAAGTTATTCCGTAATTATTAGACAAATCACTTAAGTTTCCAGCATTTCTTTGCAAGCTCATTCCCAAATTAATCCCTCCCACCGCTTGATTAATAATACAAACAGGAATCTTGTACTTTTCTATGATTTTCTTCTGAATGCCACCACCCAATTGTCCGACTTTATGATTACCAAATTCCGTCAATTCCCAAGTCATAGGTTCATAGGGATAAGTAGCTCCGTAGCTTCGGGCAAATTTATTGCGATAAGGAATAATAATGTCAGAAACCAAAGCCAGAGCATTAGATTGACCACCAATGAGATACGCATCGCCCGCCACTACATGTTCTCTGAATACGATTTGGGTTGAATCTTTTTGAGCATTTACAGCAAAAATCTTGAAATGATATTCAGCCAATTCTGCCTTAATCGTTATTGGCATAAATTGAAATTTTCCAACATTACCCGAATACGAAAGATTGGTACGTTGGTAGCCAATTAGTTTATCTTCTCTGAAAACTTGAACGGAAAAATATTGCCAACCAGCCTCTTCTATTTGTCCAGAAATAGGCACTTGGGCTTCATCTTTATCATTTCTGGGATAGAGTTGTAGATTGTCAGGCAGTTTGTCAAAAGTAGTTTTATCAATTTTTTGAGCCTTTGAAGAGAAAAATAAGCATAGTAAAAGTAGAGTAAATGTCTTTTTCATAGGAATGAGATTAACTAATGGGAAGTTGGTAGCTCTAAATTACGCATATTCGGTTGATAAAGCTGAAAGTATCTGTCTAAACGAGTTATCAATTATGGAATATTTATTTTACGGAAAAAATATCAGAAATGCCATATAAAAAGCCCCAATGAAATCAATCATTAGGGCTTTTTGGGGAATATTATTTTTACAGAGAATTACTCAGTCACCAAATCATTCATTCACCATCTACAACCTCGAAGCAATTCCATCATGAATCTGAGTTAAAGTTTCGTGCAAGCCGAAGGTCCAGTTCCAAGTAGGGTAATCAGCTTTGAATTTTGATAAATCTGAAATATACCAAATATGGTCGCCTATACGGTTGGTTTCTGAATAGCTATAACTCATTTTTTTACCCGTGATTTCTTCACAAATAGCAATACCTTCCAGCATTGAACAGTTGGCAAAACGTCCACCGCCAGCATTATAAACTTCACCTGCTTTGGGGTTTTGGTAGAAATGCCAGAACATATTCACCAAGTCATACGAGTGAATATTATCACGTACTTGTTTTCCTTTATAGCCAAAAATGGTATAGTGATTTCCTGTAATGGCACATTTCATCAAATACGCCAAAAATCCGTGTAATTGCGTCCCTGAGTGGTTTGGACCTGTCAAACATCCGCCACGAAATACGCCTGTTTTCATCCCAAAATAACGACCATATTCTTGCACTAATACATCCGCTGCTACTTTTGATGCTCCGAATAAGGAATGTTTTGTATGGTCGATACTGTGTTTTTCGTCAATACCATTCGCAAAATAGGGGTGCGACGAATCAATCTCAAAACGAGTTTCCGTTTCAATCAAAGGCAAATAATTAGGATTATCTCCGTAAACTTTGTTGGTTGAAGTAAACATGAAAACTGCCTCTGGACAATGCTGACGGGTCATTTCTAACATATTCAACGTTCCGTTGGCATTCACGGTGAAATCGGTAAAAGGTTCTTTTGCCGCCCAGTCGTGCGATGGTTGTGCTGCCGTGTGCAATACACAAGTGATGTCAGTTCCGTATTGTTTGAAAATAATTTCCAATTGCGAAACCTCACGAATATCTGCCTGATAGTGTTTGTAGTTTTGATATTCCTCTTCCAAACGGCTACGATTCCAAGCCGTAGAAGCTTCTTCGCCAAAGAAATATTGACGCATATTGTTGTCAATACCAATAATTAAATCAAATTTATCCGAGAAAAATTTTACGGCTTCACTACCAATTAATCCAGCAGAGCCTGTTACGAGTGCAATGTTCATATAAAGTTTATGAGTTATGTAATACAAAAAGCGTTACGAGATAATTCCGCAACGCTTTTATTGATGTAATTCCAAAAAGCCGAAAGCTGATTGCCTATTGTTAATATTTAATTTCCTTGAGCGTTGGTGCTATCGTTAAATAATTTATTCCGAAGAGCATTCGCTTTCAATTCCAAGGCGGGCTTGGCTGCATATTTATTTTTTGTTTGACGAGCCGCCGAGTCAGGGTGTACGCCATAAACGTATTGATCACCTTCTGCGAGGTCACGTTGCTTGATAGTATTGTTCTTTTGGTAGTCGCAAGCAGTGGCTAAAAGGGCAAAGCTGGCAATAGCTAAAATATTTTTACGATTCATTTGTTCTACGATTCTGATTTTACGATACAAAAATAGTTCAGTATCCTTAATTAAAAAAATAAAATTAGCTTTGTATCAATAGTGATGAGTTATAAGTGATGAGCTATGAGTGGAAATAACTGATATTCAATAATTTACCAAATCAAGAAACGTTGCTTGTTTAACCTTCTAATACAATTTTGAAGGAATTAAGAATTATAGATTACAAAAACTGATTAACTTTATGAACGTGAGTAATCTTTTTTCATTACTCTATTGTTAATCAGTAACTTACATTCATCTCTCATAGTTCATAACTCATCGCTATTTTCATGGCTTTTCATCACACAATTAGAGGCAATAATTTTGTTTTTCAAGATTTGAAAACACTATTGGCAAAGGCTACTCCTTTCAGAACGGGAGATGCTTTAGCAGGTCTTGTTGCCGACAGCAATCAAGAGAGAGTTGCTGCCCAATTAGCCCTCAGTGAAGTATATTTAAGCACTTTTTTGAATGAAGCCATTATTCCTTATGAACAAGATGAAATAACAAGATTGATTATTGATAGCCATGACACCTTAGCTTTTAGTCCAATCTCGAATTTGACTGTCGGAGAATTTAGAGATTGGTTATTGACTAATGAAGTGGATACCGGTACATTAACTGCTATCGCCAAAGGGCTGACACCTGAAATGGTAGCGGCAGTTTCAAAAATTATGCGGAATCAGGATTTGATTGCCGTTGCTCAAAAATGCGAGGTAATTTCCAGATTTCGTAGTACCGTTGGACAAAAAGGAAGATTATCAGTTCGTTTACAACCCAATCATCCTACTGATAACCCGTTGGGCATTGCGGCAAGTACCATTGACGGTTTATTGTATGGCTGTGGCGATGCCGTTATTGGGATAAATCCCGCCACAGATAGCCCAGAGGCGGTTTCTCAGTTATTAAAAAATTTAGATGATTTTAGAGAAAAATTTGAGATTCCTACGCAAACCTGTGTGCTTTGCCATGTAACAACTGCTTTAAAAATCATTAATCATACACCCATCGACTTGGTTTTTCAGTCGATAGGAGGGACTGAAAAAACCAATAGCTCATTTGGTATCAACCTAAATATCTTGCAGGAAGCCCACGAAGCCGCTCTTTCGCTCAATCGGGGAACGGTGGGAAATCAGGTAATGTATTTTGAAACGGGGCAAGGTTCATCGCTTTCAGCCAATGCCCATCATGGTGTCGACCAACAAACTTGTGAAGCAAGAGCGTACTCGGTAGCCCGTCAGTTTAATCCTTTTTTGGTAAATTCGGTGGTTGGCTTTATTGGTCCAGAATATCTTTATGACGGTAAACAAATCACCAGAGCGGCTTTAGAAGACCATTTTTGTGCCAAATTATTAGGCTTGCCAATGGGCATGGATGTTTGCTATACCAATCATTGCGAAGCCGACCAAGACGATATGGATAATTTGATGACACTTTTGGGCGTAGCAGGATGCAATTTTATCATGGGCGTTCCTGGGGCAGACGATATTATGCTCAACTATCAATCTACCTCTTTTCACGATGCTCTTTATTTACGAAAAGTATTGAACAAAAGACCATCGCCCGAATTTGAAAAATGGCTGATTGAGGTAGGAATTATGAATGAAAAAGGTGAAAAATTAGCTATAAATTATCAACATAAGTTATTGAGTTGATGAGATTATGAGTGAAATGTTCATGAGTTTATGCTATTAATTTTAATTCGTTTATTTTTCTCATAAACTTTAAACTTACGAATATGAAAGACAGCCTTATTCAACAAGATACTTGGACTTCCCTAAAAGCCCATACTCATGCCCGAATTGCTTTGGGGAATGTAGGAGGTTCGTTGCCTACGCAGGAAGTGCTAAATTTTAAATTAGCCCATGCCGAAGCAAAAGATGCTATTTTTATACCTTTAAATATCAATGAATTAACGCAAGAAATTACTCTTTTTGATTTGCCTTTATTCAGGTTAAAAAGTAGAATCGAAAACAGGAATGAATACCTAAAAAGACCAGATTTGGGTAGAAGACTTAATGAACAATCGGTTGAATTATTGGGTAAAAATAGCCAATCGTTTGACCTCGTTTTCGTAATTACGGATGGACTTTCTGCCGAAGCCGTAAACGTTCATGCGGTAAGACTGATACAAGCGGTTTTAGAAGAAATTACTGAGAAATATAAAATAGGAATTGTATTGGTAGAACAAGGCAGAGTAGCCATTGCTGATGAAATTGGAGCTTTACTAAATGCCAAAATGACGGCTATTTTTATTGGAGAGAGACCTGGATTATCTTCTCCCCAAAGCATGGGAATTTACACAACTTATGCTCCCAAAATTGGTCTGACTGATGAACGCAGAAACTGTATCTCTAATATTCACGCCAACGGATTGAGTTATGAATTAGCCTCAAACCAGTTAATTAGCCTAATTAATCAATCTTTTGAGATGAAATATAGTGGAGTCAATTTAGGGATTGTGGAATTGAGGACTGGGGAATTAAGTGGTTAGGGAAATTGGCTTTATTGAAATATTAATGCTCACCACTTATAGCTCATTACTCATAGTTCATACATCATTTCTAAAAATTATCTCTAAAAACTTGACAATCTCAATTTTTGGTATTATCATTGCATTACAATTCACTAACCTGTGATTTCTTCCGTTAAGCCCCTCATTTATAAGTGCTTAACGCCAACATCCATCTCGTACCCAAAATTTCCCAATTTGATTTTAACGTTTACCGTCTTTTTAAAAGATATTTCCTTTATATATTTATTAAACCACCAACCTTCAAAAGGCTATTGCTTTGCGGATAGTCAACTAAAATCCTTTTATGTACAAAATTGAAGAATTAGAGATGATGCTCGTTTCCGAGCTTCATCAACTTGCCAGAGAGTTTACTATTCCAGACTTTATAAGCCTTCCTAAACAAGAACTCATCTACAAGATACTCAGTAAACAAGCGGTAATGCCCCAAAAAGACCGCAATTCATCCAGCAATGATACCATGCAAGACGATAAAAAACCAGAAAGGAGAGTGAGGAAGGATACAGCTCCTGCATCAGATACTCCACGACCAAAAAGACAACGCATTCCGAAAGAGGAGGAACTCGAATTTACTACCCATAAGGCAGTGAATGAGCCTGCGTATATAGACCAACCTACCCAAGCAAAGGTAGAGAAGGAAGTGAAACCAGAGACTGAAACAGAAAACCTTTCGTATGACTTTGATGAAGAACCTATTGTAGATTTTCCGAGCGACATAGCCGATGAATTTTCGATTGATACTTCATTTTTGACAGATCCATCAGGGCTTCCGCAAGAATCAGAATCTCGTGCCGACACTCGCCAATCAACCAGCACTTTCAAGAAACCAATTTATAATCAAGCCATTCGTGAATTTGACGGAATTATTGAGAATGAAGGCGTTTTAGAAATTATGCAAGACGGCGGATATGGTTTCCTTCGCTCGGCAGATTATAACTATTTGGCTTCGCCCGATGATATTTATGTATCGCCTTCCCAGATTAAACTATTTGGTCTGAAAACGGGTGATACCGTCCGTGGAGCGATTCGTCCACCGAAAGAAGGAGAGAAATATTTTGCCCTTTTACGGGTTGAATCTGTTAATGGAAAAACTACCGAAGAAATCCGTGATAGAATTCCGTTTGAATATTTAACGCCACTTTTTCCCGAAGAAAAACTCAATTTATCCACCCGTCCAGACTTGTTTTCAACTCGTATTTTAGACTTGTTTGCTCCCATCGGAAAGGGACAACGTGGTATGATTGTTGCACAACCAAAAACGGGTAAAACGGTGTTGTTGAAGGAGATAGCCAATGCCATCGCCAAAAATCACCCCGAAGTTTATTTGTTGATTCTATTGATTGACGAACGCCCAGAGGAGGTTACGGATATGCAACGTAGTGTGCGGGCAGAAGTAATTGCTTCGACTTTTGACGAACAAGCCGAACGCCACGTAAAAGTAGCAAGTATCGTCTTGGAAAAAGCAAAACGTATGGTAGAATGTGGACACGATGTGGTGATACTTTTAGACTCAATCACTCGTTTGGCACGTGCCTATAATACCGTGATTCCATCGTCTGGAAAGATACTTTCGGGTGGTGTGGATGCCAATGCGTTGCACAAACCCAAGCGTTTTTTCGGAGCAGCTCGTAATGTAGAAAATGGTGGTTCATTGACCATCATCGCTACGGCATTGATTGATACGGGTTCAAAAATGGACGAAGTAATCTTTGAAGAATTTAAGGGTACTGGTAATATGGAATTGCAGTTAGACCGTAAACTATCGAACCGTAGAGTATATCCAGCCATTGATATTACGGCATCGGGTACTCGTCGTGAAGATTTGTTGATGGATAAAGAGACACTTCGCCGTGTATGGATACTCCGCAAGCACATGAGTGATATGAACTCGGTGGAGGCAATGGAATTCTTACAACAGCAAATGAAAGGAACAAAGACTAATGATGAGTTTTTGGTTTCGATGAATAGATAGGTAGCGATTCTGAGTATAAAACTTCTCGAAAGTTTTTTTGACTTTCGAGAAGTTCATTTCCAAAATTCTTTCTTAAATTTGCAAAACAATACAAATCGGGATGTGGCGCAGTCCGGTAGCGTACACGTCTGGGGGGCGTGTGGTCGCAGGTTCAAATCCTGTCATCCCGACTAAATTACTTTCAAACCGCTTCAAAGGCCTTTTAATGGCGTTTTGAAGCGGTTTTTTGTTTCAAATGCTTCGTATTTGTTTCAGTAGAATGATAATGTATTATTAATTTTATGCTTTTCTAAAATGTGTCCAACTCATTTCTGCCACCAATGGTGGCAGAAATAGCTTCGGTCTGTAAAACTCGGTCAGTGGTAGTAATTGAATTGATTAGGGCGTTGAAAGTCATAGCTTTTAGTAAAATTTATGAAATTAAAGAAGTAATATTTTATCTGAGATTCTAAAAAAAAACTACTCCAAAAGACTCCTTAAAGCCCTTCAAAGCAGTTTTTTATTAAACTCATTGCCCTCTTATTTCACCGAAAATTTGTAAACAGTACTGGTCTGATACGTTTCGTTTGGACGTAATACCGTGCTTGGGAATTTAGACTGGTTGGGCGAGTCTGGATAATGTTGAGTTTCTAAACATAAGCCCGCTCTTCTTTGGCAAATAATTCCACCTTTGCCCACAATTGTACCGTCCAGAAAATTGCCAGTATAGAACTGAATGGCGGGTTCGGTCGTGAAAACTTCCATCATTCTGCCACTTTTAGGCTCGTGAACGATTGCTGCTAATTTCAAGGTTTTTGAAGAATCTGTCAATACCCAACAATGGTCGTAACCTCCGCCATATTTAATTTGGACATCGGTACTATCGTTAATCTGCAAACCAATTTTCTTAGATTTCGTAAAATCAAATGGCGTTCCCGTTACGGATTTTAATTCACCCGTTGGAATTAAAGTAACATCCACGGGAAGAAATTTATCGGCATTTAACGTGATTTCATGGTCGAGAATTGGCGTACTCGTTTTCACGCCTGATAAATTAAAATAAGCGTGATTGGTCAGGTTAATAACCGTTGCTTGGTCGGTGGTGGCTTTATAATCAATTTTCAAGGAATTATCCTTTGTCAGCGTATAAATCACTTCTACCGATAAATTGCCTGGATAGCCTTCTTCGCCATCTTTTGATACATAATTCAGTACCAATTTTGGCTCTTCACCATCCACCGTGAGGGCTTTCCATAGCACTTTATCAAAGCCTTTCAAGCCTCCGTGGAGGGCATTTTCGCCGTTGTTGATGGCTAAAGTATAGGGTTTGCCATCCAACGTAAATTTCCCTTTGGCAATGCGGTTTCCATAACGTCCTATCAATGCCCCAAAGTATGGAACGCCTTTTTGATAACCCGCCAACGAATCACAGCCGAGGGTAATATCTTCATAATTTCCGTCTTTGTCGGGGGCGGTCCATGATATAATTGTGCCACCGTAGTTGCTTATACGTACCGTCATGCCAGCGGTGTTGCGGAGGGTGAAAATATCAGCATTTTCCGTTTCGGATACTTTGCCAAATACTTCTTGAGTAATGCCAGCCATAGTTTTTTCGGGGCTTTTTTTGCAGGATTGAGTGAAAATTAGAGATACGAACAATACAGGTAAAATGATTTTTGATAAATTTTTCATGAGTGTTTTGATGTTAAAATTCACGTGAATTTACCCATTATTTGACCAAAAATCAAAACTTTAAAACTACTTGCATTTTATCCGCTTTCGTGATTTTTTTGTAGAAATCAATCATCTCTGCATAAGCTGTAGCAGGAAATTTGCCTTTGTTTCTGATAAATTTGCGGAAGTATAATAATTTGCCATCTTTTATCTGAAAATCAGCGAAATAGTTGCCAAATTTACTGTCAAGTTTTACCGCTTCTGGTTTGGCTTCTACTTGAATATTTTTGGGCAAAATATAACTTACAGAATCGGTTTCGGTATAAGTATTTCGCAGTTCTACCTCATGCACACGGGGCTTTTCGGAAGTGGGTGGAATATTGTTTTCTATTGACATCAGATTCGGGTTTAAAAACATTCTTGTCCCACTTTTTGAAGCACATTTTCTCACTGCTAAAGACATTTTCACGGTTGTCGTTGGATTGCGTTTCTTCTCTTCTTGAATACTAAATTTATTCAATTCAAAACTCGGAATCTCAATCATTTTGTATAATGCCTTCTTTTGGTCTTCCACACTCATTTGGCTTTTTAGGCTGGCGTAGTCTTCCTGTAAAATTCCCGTGTATGTTGTGGACGCTTCGGCGGTAGCGTTTCCATCGTCTGCTAACGCTACTTCAATTTTTCTAATTTGTTGATTATCAGTAGCTTTATAGCTGGGAGTCCTTACTAATTTACCACCTTCGGGGGTTGCTAAAAGGGCGTATCGGTCGGAGGTGAAAGTGCCTAAATAACCGAAAGGATTGTCTTGTGAAGTACATTCCAGCCAGATGGTATCGGTTTTTATGGGTACGCACACAATAGCGTGGTTGAACTGTTGCGAGGGAAAATCTGCCTGAATATCTCGCTGACCCGCACCTGCCCGTATAGACACATAATGCGATTCAATGCCTACGTTTTTCAAAAGGGCTTGGGTATAGTTGGAGAGAGCTTTACAGTCGCCGTAGCCCGTAGCCGCTACTTGTTTTGCCTCAAAAGGTTGCCAACCGCCAATGCCCAATTGAATACTGATATAGCGAGTTTTGGATTGTAAATATTCGTAAATTTTCTTGGTTTTCAAGACAGGGTCGCTGATTCCTGCCACTAATTGTTGTATTTCTTGCTTTATATTTTCGGGCAGAACGTCTCGATTTTTGGCTAAGAGATTATCAAAATCGCCCATGGCTTTCCAGGTTTTAGCACTGCCTTTGTAGCCTTCCGTTTCAAACTCGGTGGGGGCTGTCAAAACGCCCATGCCTCTTAATACTGATTTAGGGGCATAAATTTCATTTTCAAAGATTTTTTGCCCTTTTATACCCCAAGTGTAGGTTTTGCCATCTGCCAATTCTTCAATATTGGGATTGCTCATGCCATTGAGCATTTTATAGCGGAGTTCCATTCCTACGGGCATTTTTACCTTGAAAAGCGAAGATTCTACCGATACATTCTCTTCATCTTCTTGCGGAAACCAAGTAGGATAAAAGAGCATATTTTTGGAAGTGGTTTCGTAAGAAAACTCTACCGTAAAAGGGAAAACAGCATATTTGAATTCTGCATATTTATAACGATTATCCGAAAAAAGTGTTCCGTCAGATACCGCACTTCCATCACGGGTATCGTCTTTTTTGAGCCTTCTAATTTTGTCGCCCTTGGCATCGTAAAGAACTCCTTCCAAATCATTGATTTTATTCAATTTATCGTAAAAAACTGCCTGAGAGGCGTATTTCAATCCTTGTTCATCCAAAATAGTTACTACGATATGATTCTTTTCGGTAGCTTCTCCGATGTTTTTTACGGTAAAAAAAGTCTCATTCGTTCGGATAACGGCATGAGCTTTTTCTTTTAATTCGGCAGGAATTTTATCGGCTGCCCATTGGTTTTGGGCGTGGGTGATTTTGAAAATGAGAATAAAAAATGATAGGGTAAAAATTATTTTTTTCATATAATTTTGGGGTGGAAAGATTTTAGGATTATTTCTTTTTCAGCACAATTTGTTCTGCGTGCTTTTGGACAATTTGGTCGTAAAATTTGCGGAGAAGTTCATATTCTTCTGCGAAGTACATGGTCTTTTTAAGTGAAATTTTACTGGAAATCGTTATTTTTCCTTCTTCCGAAATGCCCACGATGTATGTGAATCTACCGCCATCATTGGGTAAGCCTACTTTGGCACTTTTAGGCATTTCTTCGACTATATAACCCTGTGGAATGGTATAACTTACGATATTGGTTTCTTCAATCAATGTTCCAAAATCAACAGGGAATTTACGCTCTGGGTTTTTAAAAGGGTTTTCTTTCTGGGGATTATACAAGACTGGATTGAAGTAAATACGTTCGCCCGAAACAGTCGCCAAATCATTAACCGTCAAATCATGTTTTCTAACAAATGAACTCGTAATATCATCCGTATTTTCTAATTCAGTTTTAGTGATTTGCCAATTTGTAGCCTTCTTTTTGTATTCTTCAATGTATTTTTCTTTGCCTTCTTTCACAAACTTCCTCCGTTCACGGACGTTACTATAGCCTAAATGTGATATTGCTATATCACCCTTCGCCATTCCGTCTGCATTCAATTCAAGGTTGCCGATTATGGTTTCGGCATTTTTATAAGAAGACTGTAAATCAATCCATCTGGTATTATTTTTACTGATGAGCCTTCCTTGCCCATTTAAACAACGGATGGGCAATATACCAGCGGGAGTTTGCATGGCAGTAGCATCCAACAACAAGTCTTTTCCCCCCATATCTACGTGGGCAATGACATAATTGAACCTACTCAGCAAAACGTAATTATCTAAAATTCTGCCATTTTCTCGAGTACTCAAAATCACAGGGTTAGCATTATAGCCCAATTCACGGAGTAATACCACCAATAGCAAATTTATATCAGAAACATTACCTGTTTTTGCGTCAAAAGCCTTTTTAAGGGTAGTTTCTACATAAAAAGTTTCTCTTTCATTCCAAGTCATGGCTTGTTTGATGAGGTTATACGCCATCCCAATTTGCTGTAAAGTATCCTTGCTACTGGATTTAATTGTAGAAACCATATCTTTCAAATAACTACTACGATTAAGTTGCTGTCCGAAGTATTCATTTTCCATCAAACGAGCATTTAGGCTTTCCCAACTGTCAGCATAACTTTTATAAGTAGAACCAGGGAAAAAAGATGAGGATAATTCAAACTCTATTTTGCATATATAATCATCAATAGTAGTCATAAAAGGTTCTTCCCGAATGGCAGGAACGTCTTTCATTACCCAACGAAATTCTTTAGTTGAGGCGGTAACTTTATCATTAGAGGCTGGGGTGTAGCTTGCATTCGGTGCGGCATTAATTACCCCTGAACTTACGGAACTTGCTGTTCTAACTGTAAAATCCACACTACCATTATTTTCCTTATGAATAAACATCGGTTCATAACCTTGTTGTATTTGTCGGTAGGTAAAATATTCTGGTACAGCTAAGGAAAACTCACTCCAAACCACTGGAATACCACTCTGGAATGTCCAATCACGGAAATTATAATAAAAATCGGATTTGATTTTGTACGAATATTCAATGATTGAACCTTCTTTTACCTTCGAGAAAGCAAACCTTTTTACAGAATGAGTATCATCTGTCTTGTCAGTAAAAATAGATTCTTTTTCTAATTTATCTTTGATGATTTGTCCATTTTCGAGGTTGTATGTAAATCCTTTAAGTTCGCTTAGGTCTTCCTTGCCATTACCATTTTTGGTAACATAAAGTCCTACTTTTACCGTTGCCCAGTCGTAGCCAGATTTTTTGAGGATTTTTATCCGACGATGACGTTCATAGACAACTTGAAAATTCCCACTTTGAGAATATTCAAAATAAGCTCGTCCTACATCACCAAGCACCACCGCCTCGGCAGCTGTATCTTTTGAATAAACCTTCATTTGGAGGTCTGCCATGTCGATTTTTCCGAATTTTATAGGAGCATCTTGGGCGAAAAGTGAAATAGAAAAAATAGTAGTAAACACGCAAAGAAGGGTGTTTCTGAAGGCATTGGTAGAAAAACGCATTGTGTAGTGATTAAGGGTTAATTTTTAATAATGATAATATTTTACGCTAATTAAATAAAATTCAAGCAAATATTATGCAGAAATGTTTAAAATAAATATGAGATATGAAATATGAGATTTAAACATCTCATATCCAAATCACGTTTTCCGTTTCTTCTTCCTTGCCGAAGGAAACAGCACATTGTTTAAAATTAAACGATACCCTGGTGAATGTGGAAAGATGTTTAAATCAGTTGATACACGGTGAAACCCTCTTCTGCCTTCGGGGTC
>JANPGQ010000781.1:0-6904 GCA_031423975.1 Cytophagales bacterium
GGGATATTTTCCGCAAATGCTCAAACGATTACTGCTCCTGTTGGGCAGTCCCTAACAATTACTAATCCAATTGATGTAACTGTAGCGGGTGGATCAGTTAATGTTCCTGCCGATGGCTCTTATAATTTTGGAACTACAAAAATTTTAAGTGTGAAGGGGACAAATAATCTTTTTCTTGGTGCAAGTGCTGGAGTATTAAACACAGCAGTGAATAATGTTTTTGTTGGAGGAGGTGCGGGTCAAAATAATACTTCAGGACCAGGAAATCTATTTTTTGGATCCTTTGCTGGATATAATAATTCTTCAGGTCCTTTCAATACCTTTATGGGAATTAGTGCTGGAGAAGGTAATACCACTGGTGGGTATAACTTATTTATCGGTGCTGGTGCTGGATTTGCTAATACTACTGGACAATATAACTTGTTTTTGGGTACAAGTTCAGGGAGAAGTAACGGTGCTGGTAACAACAATATCTTTGTGGGTTACAATTCTGGCTATTCAAATGCAGGTGTAGACGGAAATTCATATGTAGGTTATAATTCTGGCTACAGTAATCAGACAGGTACTTCTAACAGTGCCTTAGGTCAAAATGCTGGATATTTAAATACAAGTGGCTCTCAAAACGTATTTGTTGGTGGTGTTGCAGGTTATTCTCTTACAAGCGGTAACCTAAATACTTTTATAGGTGCTTCATCTGATATCGGTGCAGGGGCTCCTGTTGGGATAACTAATGCGTCTGCCATTGGAGCAAATGCGAAAGTTGTTGCAAGTAACACAATAGTCTTAGGAAACGCTGCAACAACAATCACTGGTAAAGGTCTTGCAGCAGGACAAACTGGTTTAAGATTTGCTAATGTTGATTCTGGTACTACTCCAATAGCAGTAGGTGGCAATAGAATATTGACAGTTGATGGAGCTGGTAATGTTATTTTAGGAAGTTTAAATGGAGGAACAATCAACAGTGCTGGTGGACCAGTGGCTGAAAGCACTTGGAAAAATCAAGATGGTTATTTGTATAATAATAGCACAAACGGTGTGGTTATTAATGGCTCTGGTTTAGATGGTAATTCTCTAATCGTTAAAGGTGGTGTATTGTCTAAAGAAGTAAATGTAAAAGTAGAAGGTTCAGAATCTTGGCCTGATTATGTTTTCAAGCCTTCTTACAAGCGTATGACTTTGGATGAGGTTGAGAAATTTATCAACATCAATGGTCACCTTCCAAACGTGGCAAGTGCTACTGAAATGGCAGCTACTGGTAACAACTTGAACAAGACTGACATTAAATTGTTGGAGAAAGTTGAGGAATTGACGCTTTATTTATTAGAAATGAAGAAATCAAATGAGGCTCAAAATGCTGAGATTCAGAATTTGAAGAAGCAAGTTAAGTCTTTGAGAAGAAAGTAATTTAGGGGTTGGGGGTTAGGTTTTAGGGGTTAGTGAAAAATCCTAATCTAATATTATTTCTCCATAAAGTTTATTACTTTAATTTTAATTCTCAAACAAAAATAACAAGTCAATGAAAACATTTTTCAAAATAATTGGACTGTTCTTTTGTGTGATGTCGGTGAGAGTTGTTTCTGCTCAGCAGGCTAACTTAAAAATTACTGATAACATCAATAAGACTACCAAACACGAAGTGGCAATTGAGCAACTCAGTGCTTCTAACGTGGTGAGTGAAGATTCTAAAGTGCATTATGAAGCTGGGAAATCAGTTAAATTAATGCCAGGGTTTTCAGCAAAAAGAGGTTCAGATTTTAAAGCTAATATTGGGAAAATCGAAGCTACTTCAAGAATTGCAGGGGCTGAAACAAGTGAGAAAATGGATATGTATGCGTATCCCAATCCATTTGATTCTGACAAAGCAGTACAGATTCAGTATTATGTTCCAAAAGCAGGAAAAGTATCTTTAACTGTAACAAATTTAATTGGATTGAACATTGCAACTTTGGTGGATAATCAAGAAGTTTCAGCAGGAGACCATACAGCATCTTTCTCAGGTAATGGATTATCATCTGGAACTTATCTTTATACTTTAAAGACTGATACAGGTGCAATGTCAAAGAAATTATCTAAGAAATAGTTTTTAACCACAAAGGTAGGTTAGGAAGTGTAGGTTTAGTGTAAATTTATAATATAAGAAAGACGGACTCAAAAGGTTCGTTTTTCTTGTTTTATGGAAGAATGATAAATATATTTGTTTAAAATAATAGATAGATTTATGCCAAAATTCTTAATTACTGGTGCCGCAGGTTTTATCGCCAGTTGTTTAGTCGATAGATTAATTTCAGATCCAAATAACTTTGTGGTTGGGATTGATAATTTTTTGACAGGGAAGAGAGAGAATTTACCTAACCCAACAGTAGAAAATTATAAATTTTACGAATGTGATGTTAATGAGTTTGCTCAGGTGGCAAAGATATTTTCAGATTATAAGTTTGACTATGTTTTTCATTATGCGGCTTTGGTGGGTGTGAAAAGAACTTTGGAAAACCCTTTAAAGGTTTTAGACGATGTTTCAGGCATAAAATATATTCTACAATTGAGTAAAGAGAATGGTGTAAAAAGAATATTTTTTTCATCATCGTCAGAAGTTTATGGTGAACCAGTTGAATTTCCTCAGCATGAGGAAACTACGCCATTGAATTCTAAACTTCCGTATTCAGTAGTCAAAAATATTGGAGAATCGTATTTAAAGGCTTATCAGCAAGAATTTGGATTGGATTATACGATTTTTAGATTTTTCAACACGTATGGAAATAGGCAAAGCGAAGATTTTGTTATTTCGAAATTTTTGAAATTAGCACACTCTAATCAAGACATAATGATTTATGGTGATGGTTTGCAAACAAGAACATTTTGTTTCATTAGTGATAATATTGAAGTAAAACTAAAAATTTTGAATAATGATTTGGCAGTAAATGACGTAGTAAATTTAGGTTCAGATCTCGAGATAAGCATTTTGGATTTAGCTAAATTGATTATTGCGAAAACAAATTCTAAGTCCAAGATTGTTCACTTACCCGCATTAACTGAGGGCGATATGTCCAGAAGGAAACCTGATAATTCCAAAATGAAATCAATATTAGGTAAAGATTTAATAAAACTTGAAGATGGGATTAGTATGACGATTGGTTATGACTTTACCATTTAAAAATATATTATATGAATACTGCCGCCAGCTCATCAATATTAACCTTTATTTTTTCAATCGGAGTATCGATGGTTATAAACAGATTTTTTATTAAAAAAGGATTGGTTTTTAACCCCTTAAAAAATACTAATCAGTTACGATGGGCTGTTTCTCCCAAATCTATACTTGGAGGATTTTCTTTATTTTTTGTTTTTACGGCTATTTCTATTGCTCCTCTGTTTACAAGCTATCTTAATTTTCCTTTATATTTATTATTGGCTTCTATCATCGCATTTTGTTTTGGATTGCTTGATGATTGTTTTAATACTACACCTCTGATTAAATTTATTGGACAAATTCTTGTTTCATTTTGCTTTATTTATGGGGCAAATATTATTCATATTTTTGATAATGAACTGCTAAACTATGGTTTTACGATTCTTTGGGTAGTTGGCATGATGAATTCCATTAATATGCTGGATAATATGGATGGTATTGTTTCTTCTGTATCTTTGGTGTCGCTGGGTTTGGCTTTGATGATTATTTTTAGTGCAAAGAATCAAAATTTAACCGATATAATCTTAATTACGGCTGTTATTGGGGCTTTGATTGGCTTTCTATTTTTCAATTGGAATCCTGCCAAAATCTATATGGGTGATACGGGAAGTCAGTTTTTAGGAGCGTTTTTATCTTGGGTTAGCATTCAATATTTTTGGCAATTTCGGGATTTTACGCAAGGAGGAATTCAAGTAAAACAGTTTTTGATTCCTGCTTTAGCATTTATAATTCCTTTGATTGATACCGTTACGGTTACTTTGAGGCGTTTGGCTCGTGGGGTGTCGCCTTTTGTGGGCGGACGTGACCATACTACGCATCATTTGGCGTATTTGGGTATAAAGGATAAAAATGTGGTGAGGATAATGATTGCGATTTCGATAGTTTCGGCTTTGGTGGCGTCTAAGATATTGCCTATTTTAAAGTCATCGGAATGGCATTGGTCATTTTCATTGGCTACTATTATTTACTATTTGACAGTATTTTTTGGGCTTCAATATTTTTATGAGGTGGCTAAATGAGTATTGCATTAAAAATGAACCACTCCAAGCATTGAGTGTTGAGCCATATTCGGCGGAGCAAATTGAGCCACTATGAAGAGACGTAATTTAGTAGCGTAACAAAAGTAAAAACTAAACTTGATTTTGTTGCATATTTTTTCTGACTCTCATCGATTGCCCCTTCAATTCAATGCGATTTGCGTGTTGTAAAACTCTATCTAAAATAGCATCTGCCAAGGTTGGTTCGTCTAAATAATCATACCATTTATTGATGGGTAATTGAGAGGTAATGATTGTTGATGTCTTGCCGTGGCGGTCTTCAATTAGTTGCATAATTGCCATTTTAGCATGGTGGTCAAGTGGTTGTAATCCCCAATCGTCCAGAATCAATAGATTAATTCTTTCCAGACGTGCCAATTCCTTGGCATACGAACCATCCGCTTTGGCAAGATGAAGTTTTTGCAGGAGTTTTGGTAAGGAAAAGTACGCTACCTTCAATCCTAATTGACACGCTTGATAACCCAAAGCGGTGGCAATAAAGCTCTTCCCACAACCCGTTGCCCCCGTGATTAATACATTTTCGCACCGTTCTATAAAACGGGTGTCAGCTAATCTGAGCATCATATTTTTATCCAGATTTCTCTCGGGTAAATATTCAATTTCTTCAATAGCTGCTTGGTATCTAAACTTAGCTTGTTTAATGGATGCTTGCATCTTTCGATGTTGTCGGTGTTCATATTCGGCATGAATTAGGTGTGCCACCAATTGGTCGGTAGTCATCTGTTTATCCATGGGTAAAGTGATAATGGTCTCAAAAGCTTGAGCCATACCAGTTAAAAATAATTGACGCATCTGGTCAAGGGTTGCTTGGTTGTTCATTTTTTTAATTATTTGATTATTGATTATGTACTATGTTTGACGTTCGATTGGCAAGATTCTTAGCTATTTTTTTCCATTAAGTCTCAATAAAAAAGTTGTTTACTGGTAAGATTCCGACCCTCTGATATTGCCATGAATCGGAATGATGGGACGAAGTTCTCCTTCGGCATTAGTGGTATTGATTTGTTCATCTATCAATTGAATACGGTCTAACTCCCGATCAAGAATAGATTTAATCAGCGTTGCGGAGATGTGATTGTAGTGTAAGGCTCTTTCACAAGCATTCTCTAAACGTTCTGCCGTATATTTTTTGGCAAAACTTAACACCCCTACACAAGAGCGGTAGGCTTGTTCTGGATAAGAAGTTCTTCTTAGAATTTCATCAATAGCAAGGCGAACATTTACGCCAACTTTATCCGCCTGTTCTTCAAAAAACAGGGGAGACCAGTTGCTAAACCATTGATGCTGGGGATGCAGGTGTTCTTTCAAAGTCGTATAACGCCCTTTGGCAATCATTCTTTCATGAGAAGCTATTCTTTGATGATTGTGGTAAATCTCAACGCCTTCAGTTGTATAAATGAGTTTGATTTGCTTTCCCACTAAGCGATAGGGAACGGAATAGTAGTGTTTATCTTCTTTCAAAGTAGCGTGTCCGTTGGGATGGACTTTAGATAAAGAGAACTTTTTAAATTGATATTTCTCTGAGGGCAAAGCCATTAATGAATGCTGTTCGAGTTCGACGAAGCGTTCTCTACGAGTACATTCTTTTTCTTTTTGCAGGGCATTATTGTGAACTTCTAAAAGTTCAGCAACCGCTTCATTTAACTCACTTAAACGATGGAAAATCCGATTACGCAGGGGGGCATAAATACGGCCATAGAGAATTCTGACAGCATTTTCGACTAACGCTTTATCTTTGGGTTTCCGACTACGAGCGGGAAAAATACACGTTCCATAATGAGAAGCAAAATCAGCGAGGGTTTCATTGATGTGTGGTTCGTAACGGTCAGCTTTTGTAACGGCAGATTTTAAATTGTCAGGAACAATGGCTTGAGGAACACCACCTAAATAAATAAGTGTGTTATTTAAAGCCAGAATGAAATCCTCCTTACGCTGACTCATAACGCATTGGGCATAAGTTAGTTGTGAACATGGAAGTATAGCTACGAAAAACTCTACTGCGATTTGCTCTCCAGTCACAGGGTCAACTAAATGAAGTTTATCCCCCGCAAAGTCCACAAAAAGTTTATCTCCAGCCTTATGTTCTAAGTGCATGGAAACTTTCCGAGTTCCTTGCCATTGCCAAAAAAGACTACAAAATTGTCGATACTTTGGCCCTGATGGATAAAGTAAACGGTACTCCATCCAAAGGGTCATGCGACTAACGCCCACGCGAGTAAGCTCCTTCTCATAGCTGGGAAATAAACCGTATAATGCCTGATGTGCCTCCGACTTTGATACCAGGGTTGCTGGAGTATTTAAAAGACCTTGTAGCTGCTCTTCTGTCCAAAGAAGATAGGTAGATAAATCCGTATGAAAACTTGACAACTTCTGAAGGTAGCTCTCAAGAGTATTGCGGGAAATATCCAAGACTTGAGCAATCATCCGCTTGCTCTTCTTGGCTACTGTAAGTTCAATGATGCGTTTGACTTGATACATTTGGATTCGCTGATTTGCCATAAGTCTGTAGGGCAAAGACCTCTATGTTAAAGTCAAATGCCAAACACAAACTACGGAATTACAGCTACCAAATAACACTTTTAAAGTGGCTCAGTTTGCTCTGCCGATAGTGGTCCAATTCAAAATGCCGAAGGTGGGTCAAATTTGTGTGCATTTCTCA
>JANPGQ010000782.1:0-6904 GCA_031423975.1 Cytophagales bacterium
TGGATATTTTATTTCAAAGCTCTACAAATGGGCAAAGTATCGCAGGTTGCCCCTGTAGATAAATTGAGTGTTGCCTTAGCCATCATTTTTTCAGTAGTTTTTTTAGGAGAAACCCTAACTTTGAAGATGATTATCGGAGCATTGATGATTATTGGTGGCACTTTGGTTTTGATTTTTTAGGTTCAAATTTTTCTATTTTCACTTTTTTAAACATTACATAACAATGAAAAAAATTATTTTTATGCTGGGCATTATTACCTCATTTTCAAGCATTTTATTTGCCCAAACAACCCTAAAAAAATCAACCATTGTAGGTGGTGAAGGTGGTTGGGATTACCTTTCTGTTAATGCCCAAGACCGCCGTTTGTACCTTTCTCATGGTAACCAAGTGGAGGTTTTGAATGTGGATACACACGAAAAAATTGGCAGCATTCCTGATACAAAAGGTGTCCACGGCATAGAAGCTGTACCATCAATTGGCAAAGGGTTTATCACTTCGGGGCGGACAAATTCAGTGATTGTTTTTGACCTAAAAACCTTAGCCAAGCTTTCAGAAATACCCACAGGAGAGAATCCTGACGCACTTTTATACGATAAATTCTCTAACCGAATATTCGTATTTAACCACAAAGGTGGTAGTGTAACAGCCATTGATGCGAGTACCCTAAAAGCCATCGAAACCGTGAAATTGGGCGGAGAAGCCGCTGAAGCGGGCGTTACGGACGGCAAAGGAACTATTTTTGTAAACTTGGAAGATTTGAACGAAATTATAACCTTTGATGCTAAGAGTTTAGCCATCAAAAAACACTACAAAATCGGAACTGGCGAAGAACCAACGGGTTTGGCAATTGACTTGAAATCGGAACGATTATTTACCGTTTGTGGCAATAAAAAAATGATAATATTAGATGCCAAAGATGGAAAAGTAATTACTGAAATCGGCATCGGTGGGCGTTGCGATGGTGTAGCGTATGACCCTGCTTCCAAAACCGCATTTTCATCCAACGGTGAAGGCACCATCACGGCAGTTCAAGAAGATTCTCCGAATAAATTTTCTGTAACAGAAACCATAAAATCTGCTGTGGGAGCCAGAACGATAACTTATGACGAAAAAACGCATCATATATTTACGGTATCAGCTCAATATGGTGAAACACCACCTGCTACCACCGAAAACCCACGCCCAAGAGCTAAAATTGTCCCAAATACTTTTATGGTGATGGAATTTGGCAAATAGATTTCCAACTACAACATCTCTACAAAATCAATGATTAGCTTTGTTCATGTTTAACAATTTAATCAAAAAAACGATGAGAAAAATATTGATTTTGGCAATTTTTGCCCTCGCAACCGTTGAAATAAATGCCCAAAAAATGACCGCTGATAAAGTACCATCAGCCGTGAAAGAAAGCTTTGCGAAATTATATCCAGATGTAAAATCAGCGAAGTGGGATAAAGAAGGTTCTGATTATGAGGCTTCTTTCAAAATGGCTGGTAAAGATATGTCAGTAGTATTGGATGGAAAAGGTTTGGAAAAAGAAGTAGAAACGGACATCAAATTTTCGGAATTACCCATGCCAGTTCAGACGGCTTTGAAAGGTAAAAAAGTAAAGGAAGCGGCTATCATCAAGAAAGGCGGTAAAATTTTTTACGAAGCCGAAGTAGGTGGAAAAGATTTGCTTTTTGAGGCAGATGGGAAAATGGCAAAAATGTAATTTTAAAAATACACTTCCCGAATGTAAAAAAAACTTTCGGGAAGTTGTACAAATATTATTGATTTTTATACACTCAAAGCTAAATCTGCCGAAAATATTCCCGTCTCGGCATTTTGCTTAAACGATTTCAAAATCCAACCACCTCCTACTACATCATTTCCTTCGTAAAAAACCGCCGCTTGTCCAGGGGCAACGCCCGAAACTGATTCGTGAAAATTGACTTTCATTTTACCATTTTCTTGAAAAATCGTAGCGGGTGTTCCATCGTCTTTATAACGTACCTTCGTAATGGTTTCCAATGGTTTTTCAATGGAAGCATATTTAGATAAATTCAATTGCCCCACCATCATTCCATCTCTTTCAAGGTCATAATCACGCCCGATTACTACTTCGTTGGTATCTTTTCTGATTTCAGTAACAAAGGCAGGATAACCCAAAGCAATGCCCAAACCCTTCCGTTGTCCAATGGTATAAAACGGATAACCTTCGTGTTTACCGATAATTTTGCCATCGGTATTGATAAAATTTCCTCCTTTTACCCTTTCTTCCAACCCTTCGACACGACGTTTTATGAAGCCCCGATAATCATTATCAGGCACAAAACAGATTTCGTAACTTTCGGCTTTATTGACCAAATCCATAAAACCACGTTCCGAAGCCATTTCTCTAATTGTCGTTTTTGTCAAACCACCCAAAGGCAATTTTGTCCGTGCCAAACTCTCTTGCGAAACACCCCAAAGTACATAACTTTGGTCTTTCCAAGCATCAAATCCTTTTGAAATAATATGTCGATTATTTTCCTCACGGATATTTGCGTAATGTCCCGTTGCGATAAATTCACAGTCTAATTTATCGGCACGTTTCAGTAAAGCATCCCATTTGATATGTGTATTGCACATCACACAGGGGTTTGGCGTGCGTCCTTCGATGTATTCGCCCGTGAAATAGTCAATCACGGCATCGCCAAATTCATTTCTAATATCCAGAATATAGTGTGGGAAACCCAATTGCACCGCCACATTGCGAGCATCATTGATGGAATCTAAGGAACAGCAGCCCGTTTCCTTTTTGGTACCGCCCGAAGAGGCGTAATCCCATGTTTTCATCGTCATTCCGATGACTTCGTAGCCTTCTTCGTGGAGCATAACTGCCGCCACCGAACTATCAATACCACCACTCATGGCGACTAAAATTCTTCCTTTTTTACTCATTTTTTCCTGACAAGGGTTGAATGCCCTCCGTTTATTTTTTGTGATTTATGATTAGTAATTTGGTTTCAAAATATTCACATTGAAGAATAATTATATATCACCTTTTATCAAAACTACTCGCAAAGTTACTAAGATATTTCAACATAGCCTTTGAAATTTTGGTTCGGGACTTCGAGAGAACTAATTTTGCAAATAAAAAAGATTGTTTTTGGGAAAACTAATTACCAATTACTAATCACCAATCACGAATCACTCAAAAATATGCTAAAAACAATTGTAAAAGTATCCAATATCAACAATCTTTCAGATGCCCGTTATTGTGCGGGTATGGGCGTTGAAATGTTAGGTTTTTCGATGGATGAGTTACCCTTTGACAAATTCAAAGAAATGCGTGGCTGGCTGGCTGGCGTAGAGGTTGTAGGAGAAACTGATTCGCAGGATATTTCAAAAATAATTGAATTGAACGATATTTATCAGCCTGATTATCTGCAAGTTAGCAATTATCAGAATATTATTGAGATTCAAAAAATTGGAAAGCCAATCATCTTAAAAATAGATTTTGCTACGGCTAATTTACCTGCACTTTTTCAAACTACTAAAGGTTCGGTAGCTTATTTTTTAATCGAAAATTCAGATGATTTTGGGGTAATTGATGAGGGTGTTTTGAGCCAGTTAGATGCTTGGTCATTTCAATACCCGCTCATTTTAGGTTTTGGTGTAAAAGAATCAAACGCAAATGACCTTTTGGAACAGACCCAATTATCAGGATTTGCCTTAAAAGGTGGTAAGGAAATCAGACCAGGTTTTGGCGATTCCGAAGAATTAATGAATATTTTGGAAACTTTAGAGACAGAAGATTAAGACTTCGCTGGAAATCTATCATCATTTGTATTGGTAACTTTGAAACTGAGGTATACTCCCATACCCAGCAACAGCATTGCGAAGAGAACGAAAATCATTGGCGGTTGATTAAACAAGTAAGGATTTATTGTTCATGAAATTTCTGATTACTTTGTGACGTTAAGAGATAAATTACACATAAGTGGTTAGCAACAGAACAAAAACATAGCCAAAAATAATTAAAAATCACACATTTGCAAATATTATAGCATTTATTCTGTCTAATTTTTTATCTAACGGTAAATTATTCGATAACCAATTGATTTTTAAACCATCACGTTCCATTTTTCTGAAATAAGTCATCTGTCTTTTTGCAAATTGATGAATAGCGACATTTAACCGCTCGACCATTATTTCATAGTTCATTTCTCCCATTAAATATTGGGTAATAAACTTATATTCTAAGCCATAAAAAATTAATTTTTCGGGCGGAATTCCTTTTTCAATTAATGCTTTGACTTCCTCAAGCATTCCATGTTCGAGGCGATGTTGCAAGCGTTTGGTAATAGATATACGGCGGGATTCAGTTTCTGGATTTAAGCCAAAAATAATAAATTCGGGAATTTTGGGGAGAGGGACTATAAAATCAGGATTTTTTATTATAAATTGGTTGATTTCGATGGCTCTGATTAAGCGTTTGCGGGTAGAAATATCCGCTTTTTTATTGTATTCGGAGGGAGTTTCTTGAAAAATTTGTATTAATTCTTCGGTGGTTTTTTCTAATAAATTTAATCTTAAATTTTCATCAATTGGAATAGCCGTAAATTCATAACCTTTCAAAACCGCTTCCAAATACATCCCAGAACCGCCACAAAGAATGGGCGTTTTTCCTCGGGCAATAATCTCGTTGTGAACTCGCAGAAAATCTTGCTGAAAAAGGTGAATATGATATTGTTCGCCAGCCTCTAAAATATCAATCAAATGATGCGTAATGGTTTGGTTATCAACGATATATTCTTGTAAATCCTTGCCCGTACCAATATCCATTCCACGATAAACTTGTCGAGAATCTGCACTGATAATTTCCCCATTGATTTGATGGGCTAATTGAACCGCTAAATGGGTTTTGCCACTGGCAGTTGGTCCGAGAATTACAATTAAGGGATATTTCATACCATCAATAATCGCCAAATAGCCGATAAAAATATGCCTAAAATGGCAAAAGGTGTGAGGACTTTCCAGGTTAAATACATCAATTGGTCCACCCGTAGGCGTGGAAAAGTCCAGCGAATCCACATTTGTACGAAGATGGCTGAATAGGCTTTCAATAGTAACCAAACCAAGCCCCACAAAGCTCCTGCCCATGTATTAGGCTCGCCCGATGTCCAATCTGCTAATTTCAAAAATCCAATATTTGGAAAGGGTGTATTCCATCCACCAAAAAATAAAATTGCTCCTAATACACTGACCAAGAGCATCATACCGTATTCTGAAAGGAAAACTAATCCCCAACGCATTCCAGAATATTCGGTATGAAAACCACCCACTAATTCAGATTCAGCTTCGGGCAAATCGAAAGGAGAACGGTTACATTCTGCCAAAGAAGCAATGAAAAATATCACATAAATCGGCAAGAAAAAGGGAACTCGGATGATATTCCAAGAGAGAAATCCGCCAACGTTAGTGATGTCGATATTTAAAGATTTCAGTCCGAAAAGGTAATTGGTTTCCGTAGTATAAATCCCTTGTTGTTGACTAATCTCTTGTAAACTAAGGCTTTGTGAAATCATTACCACGCACATCACGGATAGCCCAAGCGGAATTTCGTAGGAAATAATCTGTGCTACCGACCGCATTGCTCCGAAAAGGGAATACTTATTATTGGAAGCCCAACCCGCCATCAAAATTCCAATAATATCAATGGAAATAATGGCTAAAAGATAAAACAAACCAATATCCACTTTCGAGCCTTGCAGATACTCGCTTGGTCCAAGAGGAACGACGGCAAAACCCGCAAAAACGGCAATGAAAATTAAGCACGGGGCAATCAAAAAAAGGCGTTTATTGGCTAAGGCAGGTACAATATCTTCTTTTTGAAGGAGTTTTAGTAAATCGGCAATGACCTGCAACAAGCCAAATTTTCCCACTTCCATCGGACCCAAGCGGTCTTGCATAAAAGCGGAAATTTTGCGTTCGGCATACACGCCAATAACGGTATTGGCGAGAACTAAGGATAGTGCTATGAGTAAGGCTATGTACATTTATTTGGGTTATGCTGAAAATTCCTTCCACAGAAATTCTTTCACTTTCTTTTCTTCCTTAGAAAAATTAACACCAATGCCGATACAAGTTTTATCTTGATGCAAATATGGAGTTAAATATTCTTTCTTTTCAATTTGAGCCAAAGCCATTTCTGCTGATTCGTCCAATTTGAATTCAAAACAATAAACATATTTTTCTAATCTCACGAGTGCATCCATCCGTCCATCCGAAGTTTGAACTTCTGAGTCCACATAAATGCCTAATATCTTGAAAATCAAGTGAATAATGGCATGATAAAAATGTTCGTTTTCTTTCTGCCAAAGTGTGTATGGAATAGATTTAAAAAGGGTATTTAAGATTTGTTGGACTTTATCTAAATCGCCATTCTCTAAACTATGTTTTAATTTATTCGCTAAAATAGCTCCCGAATTTGCATCATCTTGAATGTAGGCATTGGCTAAAACGCTCAGAAAAGACCTTCTTACTTCAAGATTCGGATAATCTAATTCATAATAATCATCCTCACTTTGTTTTTTGAGGGTCAAATATCCCGTTTGAAACATAAGAGGAATTAGCTCTAATTTTTCAATTCCATACGCATCCAATTCTTCTGAATACAATGTAATTCCTTCAAAATCAACAAATTGTCTCTTCTTGCTAAGATTCACTAAAAATGTTGGTGTACCCGTTGCGAACCAATAATTACGAAAAATACCATCATTTGAAAAGAAATTTAACAAGGAAAACGGATTATATACTTTGGTTGTTAAGTCCCAAGTATAACCATTATACCATTCTTTAATTTTTTCTTTATCAAAAATCTTTACTTCCTCGCTGAAATTGTCTTGCAATTCTTGTTGAGTTATTCCACAAATT
>JANPGQ010000783.1:0-7676 GCA_031423975.1 Cytophagales bacterium
ATCTTGAACGCCAAGCCACTGGTAGTACACGCCCCCGAGATTTCACCTTTATTCCCCAAAGCCAAAAGCCCAATGGTATCGTGGCGTTCGATGTTGATTTTAGGTTCATATTTGGAAGTTTTTTTCCATTCTTCCCAAGCCTTTTTGGCGGTTTCGGTCAGTAGATTTTCTTTCTTAAATCCTTGACTAAGAGCAAATTGCAACGCTCCCTCGCCCGATAGCATTACGTGCGGAGTTTTTTCCATGACGGCTCTGGCTACGGAAATAGGGTGCATGATATTTTGCAAAAAAGTTACTGAACCCGCATTGCCCTTTTCGTCCATGATACAGGCATCCAAGGTAACAAATCCGTCTCGGTCGGGGAAGCCGCCGTAGCCCACAGAGGTATCATTAGGGTCAGCTTCGGGGATTCTGGCACCAGCCTCTACGGCATCCAAAGCTCTTCCTGATTTTTGAAACGTTGCCCAAGCCGCCTCATTGGCTTTTTCATTTTTCCAAGTAGAAATCACCAGTGGAAAATTGGCAGGTTGCGTTTCTGCAGCAATTGCTTTTGATGCCAAAGCGGTTAAAATAGTTGTTTGTTTGATGAAAGTTCTTCTTTGCATGATGGTTTGCGTTTATCTTTTTTAAATTTATGTAAAATAGTTGATAAAAAAGAAATAGTTGAATATCTCGCTTTGTATTAAACAAAAAAGGAGTGTATGTTTTTGAGAAAATCTCTAAACATACACTCCTTTTTTTTGATATTTTACCTTAAAACTTATTCATCGCCACTCTCAAAGTCTCAACGCCACGATGAATATTATTATTGACCGATTGATAATTAATATTCATTCGTTCTGCAATTTCTTGGTTGCCCATTCTATCAAAATATCGCATCTTCAAAGCCTCAGAAACTCTTGTAGGAAGTTTTTTTAAGGCTTTTTCCAATTTAATAAAAGTCTCTTCCCGCTCTTCCGTATCGTGTGAATGGTGAGAAAAGTATCGCTCAAATTGATAATCTTGTTCCGAAATTCCATCGAATGAAACGCCTGTACGAGATTCCGTAATTTTACGAACTAAATCATGACGAAGGGAGGTCTTTAAATAGGGTTCAATATTATCGGTATCTGCCAAATTATGTTTTCGAGACCATAAATTTACAAATAAATCCTGTACTGCATCTCTTACTAATTCACTATCCTGAGCGATTTTATTGCCGTAGCTAATTAATATTTTATGGTTCAGTCGATAAATTAATTGAAAGGCGAGTTGGTCTCCATTTTTAAATTGTTTCCAAAGTTCATAATTGTTATAAGACTGTCTTTTCATGAGATTAAACTTGTTTGATTACCAAAAAATATTAGAAAATTTCTATTACAAATAGACTGATTTTTTGTTAGTGATACTTTTCCTATTTTATTCAATAATGATACTATTTTACCATAATTTCAAATTGTCATACCGTTCATCATAAAATATTCAGTCAATGAACCTCTCAATACAATTTTGAGTTTTCATTAAATACAAAATCAATACTATAGATGAACAAATTAGTTATCATTCCAGTCATTACCATCGTCTTTTTGCTGATTGATTGGTACGTTTGGCAAGCCGTAAAAATTTCAACTCAAAATACTTCTCAAAATACCCAAAATATCGTAAAATATATCTTTTGGGGTATTACAGCATTAACCATAACGGGAATGTGGTTATATAATTTCACGAATCCCGACTGGATGGGGAAAACATTGCGTACCATCATTATGGTAGGCGTTTTTATTAACTATATATCCAAAATATTCGTGATTTTATTCCTTCTGATTGATGATTTAGGGCGTTTGGTTCGATGGATTGCCTCTAAGTTTTCGGGTACATCTTCGCAAGGGATTAATAGTAGTAGTCCAGTGGGAGGCAGTGGTATTACTCGTTCAGAATTTTTGATGAAAACTGCCGTTGTTGCGGGGGCAGTACCAGCTATTGCCCTCACGTGGGGAATAATTTCAGGAGCTCATGATTATAGAATTCGTAGAGTGAAATTGGCTTTAAAAAATCTTCCTAAGCAATTTGAAGGCATGACTATCGCCCAAATTTCAGATATTCACTCAGGTTCATTTTTCAATCGGGTAGCGGTGAAAGGGGGCGTTGAAATGTTGATGAAAGAAAAACCCGATATGGTATTTTTTACGGGTGATTTAGTCAATAATTTAGCCAGCGAAGTACAAGAGTATATTGATATTTTCAATAAAGTAAAAGCCCCGTTGGGCGTATTCAGCACATTGGGCAATCATGATTATGCAGATTATGTCAATTGGTCAGAAAACCCACAAGGTAAACGCAAAAACCTCAATGACTTAATCCACGCCCACAAGGTTTTGGGTTACGATTTGTTGATGGATGAAAACCGTTTTATTGAGCAAGGAGGAGAAAAATTAGCCATTATTGGCGTACAAAATATCAGTGGGCAAAGCCGTTTTCATACTTACGGAAACTTAGAAAAAGCCTATAAAGGCACCGAAGAAGCACCCGTAAAATTGCTCCTTTCGCACGACCCTACGCATTGGGACAAAGAAGTTAACACCAAATATAAAGACATTGACGTAATGTTTTCGGGACATACACACGGTACACAATTTGGCATAAATATCGGTGATTATACGTGGTCGCCAGCTCAATATGCCTATAAACAATGGGCGGGTATGTACGAACATGAAAACCAAAAACTGTACGTAAACCGTGGTTATGGCTATATTGGCTATCCAGGCAGAGTAGGAATGCCCCCTGAAATTACAGTTTTTGAATTGGTGAAGGGGTAAACTGGATATTAAGTAGTCAGCAATTTCTTTTTGGGGAAAACTGTATCATTACTTACGTTGAAAAAATCGGGAAAATTTATGCAGATTCTCAGCCCCCAATAGTAGTCATAGATTCCGAAACTATATTTTTTCGATTGCGTTCAGCCTCAAATCCGTCTTTGGGACGGTTGCTGAAAACTTTCAAAAAGACGGCTTTTAGGTCATTATCTGTAATGCCATCTCTCAATAAATCTCTGATATTCAGTACGCCTTCATCGTAAAGACAAGTTTTTAAATCACCCGTTGCGGTGAGTCTGATTCTATTGCAAGTTCCGCAAAAGGTGCGTGAAAAAGCCGCAATTATGCCAATATTTCCTTGATAATTAGGAACTTGATAATTATAAGAAGTAGAATTGGGTGAATCGGTAAGTTTTTGTAAATCAGGATATTGACCTTTTATTTCCGCTAAAATACGATGCAAATTCCAATTGAGTTTTGGATAATGAGAACCTTCGCCATTGAAAGGCATTTCTTCAATAAACCGAACTGAAACTTTATGATTTCGGGTCAGTTCCACCATCGGCAGAATGTCTTCGGTATTTTTGCCATCCATCACAACAGCATTGATTTTTACGTCAAAATCGGCATCTAATAATTGAAAAAGTGTTGCATAAACCTTGTCAAATTCATCACGGCGAGCAATGTCATAAAACCGTTGTTTATCCAAAGTATCTAAACTCAAATTGACCGACCGCACGCCCATTTCTTTCATTTGACGAATATAATTTCCCGTCAGGATTCCGTTGGTCGTAATATTCAATTCATTAATGCCCTCAATTTCAGAGAGTTGATACATAAAATCAATCAAATTGTTACGCACAAAAGGTTCACCTCCCGTAATTCTGACTTTTGAAACGCCCAATTCGGAAAGCACCGAAACCGTGCGAAGCATTTCTTCGTAAGTCAGCAATTTTGATTTTGCTAAATATTTCACCCCTTCTTCGGGCATACAATAGAAGCATCGCAAATTACAGCGGTCAGTTACCGCCAAACGCACATACGTTATCGGACGACCATGATTGTCGTATATGAGTGGGCGAGTAGTATGTTCTGAGTTTGAGTTCAATTTATTTTGATAATTCCGTAGCTCGTTTCTGAGCCGCAAAAATACCCTCTTTTAAGTTCTGTGCTAATAATCCTTCTTCAAAACGCTTCAAAGCGGCTTCGGTTGTGCCACCTTTCGAGGCAACTGTTTTAATGAGTTCGTCTAAACTTTTATCGGCATTATTGATGAGGTGAAACGAGCCTAACATCGTTTGTTTTACCAACAAAGCCGCCATCGAATCCTCGAAACCCATTTCTTTTCCTGCCTCAATCATGGCTTTTACCAAATAGAAAAAATACGCTGGACCACTTCCACTCAAAGCCGTAACGGCATCCAAAAGGCTTTCATCTTCCAAAAAAACTGCTCTTCCTGTGGAGTTGATAAGGTTTTCGATTTTTTTCAATTGGCTCAACGTAATGTCTCCTGCTGCTGCAAAAGCCGTCATACCCATACCCAAAAGGGCGGGTGTGTTAGGCATTGCCCGTACTACCAAATTATGATTAAGCGATTCTTTTATTTTATCAATCGAAATACCTGCCATAATACTCAAAACCAATTGGTTAGGTTGAATAACGGCAGCTAATTCGTCTTTCAAGGAAGCAAAATCTTGTGGTTTTACCGACAAAATTATCAAGTCATATTCTCCGATTTTTGAAGAAATGGTGTCGATAACAATCCCCGCTTTTTCAAGGCGAAGAGCTTCGGCACGCTCCGTATTCTTTTCAATCAAAAAGAGAGCATCTTTTTTTACTAAATCGTATTGAATAAAGGATTTGGCAAATGCCATTCCCATATTTCCTGCACCTATAATGGCTACTTTCATTTTTTGGTTTTAAAATTTTAATAATGGAAACGACATTGAACAATATGAATACGTTCGTCGTAAACACGGTAAATCAAACGATGCTCATCAGTTATGCGTCTTGACCAATAGCCACTCAAATTTCCTTTCAGTCCTTCTGGTTTTCCTTTGCCCTCAAAAGGTGTTCGTAAACATTCTTTTATGAGCATATTGATACGTTTGAGTACGTTTTTATCAATAGTTTGCCAATAGAGGTAATCTTCCCAAGCGTTAGTATCCCACGATAAAATCATCTAATTATTGAATTAAATTATGGGATTCAAACGAGCCTAAATTATCTCTATCAATGGCTGAAAATAGCCTTTCTCTATTTTTGGCAGAGCTTAACAAATGTAACGTTTCCTGTAAAGAATTATATTCCTTCAAAGAAATCAAGACAACGTTATTATCCTTCTGACGATTGACAATGACAACTTCATTGTCTTCACTGACGCTATCCAAATTAGCTTTCAAGTGACTTCTAAATTCTGAGAAATTAATTACATTCATAATTTTGTACTGTTTTATGTACAAATATAGGTACTTATTTTGTATTTTTAGAAGAAAAACCCTGATAATTTTCATTTTATCAGGGTTTTCACGTAACACGACAATCTTTGCCGTGAAGCTGAGTCCAGCCTGTTTGTAGGCTTCACGGCAAGGATTGCCGTGCTACATATTCTACTTCAAGATTTCTGTAAGTTTCCTTTCCAACTCTTCCCCTCTCAAGTTTTTCGCAATAATTTTGCCTTCTTTATCCAATAAAAACGTAGCTGGAATGCCCTGAACGCCATAAGCGGCGGCAGCGGCAGAGTTCCAAAATTGTAGGTCTGATACATGATTCCAAGCTAAACCGTCTTTTTCGATAGCTTTTACCCAAGGGTCTTTTTCTTGGTCGAGACTTACCGAGAAGATATCGAACCCTTTGTCTTTAAATTTATAGTACATCCGCACTACATTTGGGTTTTCTTTTCGGCAAGGTCCACACCAGCTTGCCCAAAAGTCGATTAAAACGTATTTTCCTCTTAATGACGACAATGCCAAATTCTTATCATCGGGCGTTTTCATTTCAATTTCGGGGGCTTCTGTGCCTACGTCCACACCCTGCAAACGCTTGATTTGTTGCAAAAATGTTTTGATGTGAATATTGGGCGAATTACCTTTTTCAGTCTTGAATCTGTTGGCAACTTCCTTCATGGTTTCCAAATCTGATTCTGGATTTAAGAAATTTCCTGCTGTCCAAAGAGCCACTAAATTTGTGCCCATTTCAGGCAGTAAAGCCTTAATTTTAGTGATGTTAGCTTGCTGTGCAACCTGAAAATCACCTTGAATTTTCTGCAAAGTGGCTTCATCTTTTTTGGCTTTCGCAATTTCTACTTGCTTGTTCCAAACTTCCACTTTTGCTGACAATTCTTGATTCAGTTTCACGATTTGGTTGAAATACTGGATATTTTTAGAATCACCACCATTGATCTGAAACGTACCTCTTTTATTAGGCATATCCATACCATCCGCAATAACGTTTACGGTTTCGCCACCTTCCAAAATCAAAAGAACCTTCTGACTCAATTCCATTCCGAAGAAATTGAGCAAATAATAACCTCCTCCTTCAATAATTCTGGAATTGAATTTAAAGGATTTATCTGCCCCCACGTTGGCAGAATCCATCGTGATGGGATTGCCTCTGCCATTGATAAATTGGAGATAAACCTTTTTATCGGGAGCAATATTATTTACTTTTCCAGTAATCGTAACTGGCTTACTATTTGGGGGTATTTGCCCAAAAGAAAGCGTAGTGGTCATGGCGAATAGAACGCCTAAAAGTGCTTTTTTCATGTTTTTTTCTGTAGCACGGACAGCCTTGTCCGTGAGTTACACAACGGACAAGGCTGACGAAACGTCGCACCGCCGTATTAAAGTTCAAGTGATTTCTGCAATAATTCAGTCGTAACTTTTGGATCGGCAGAGCCTTTTGATTTTTTCATGATTTCGCCCATGAACATTCCTAAAAGCCCTTTTTTGCCCGATTTATATTCCTTTACTTTTGCAGCATTATTTGCTAAAACTTCGTCTATTAACGCTTGCAAAGTGTCCGTATTGCTTTGCTGAATCAGATTCCTGGCTTCGGCAATTTGCAGAGGCGTTTTGGTGGCATCCGTCAGCATTTCAGGAAAAATCTGTTGTGCTGCCGTTGAAGTGCTTACTTTGCCTTCATCAATCAAATCTATCAAAGCTCCCAAACGCTCGGGCGTGATGGCTAACTGGTTGATTTCTAAATTATTATCATTCAAATACGACTTCACCGCACCCATAATCCAGTTGGAAACGGCTTTGTAGTTTTTGGTAAATCCACAAGTTGCTTCAAAATATTCTGCCACTTCACGGCTATCGGTCAGTACACTGGCATCGTATTCTGATAAATTATATTGTTTCGTAAATTTCTCAAAAAGCTCCCAAGGCAAAGCGGGCATTGCATTTTTTACCTCCGAAAGCCATATTTCCGAAATCGTAAGTGGCACTAAATCTGGCTCAGGAAAATAGCGATAATCGTTCTGCGTTTCCTTCACTCGCATACCCGATGTACGTCCCGTGGCGGGGTCGAAACTACGAGTTTCTTGGATTAATTCTTCGTTATTTTCAACGGCTTCAATTTGTCTAATCGTCTCATATTCAATGGCTTTTTGAATAAAACGCATCGAATTCATGTTCTTGATTTCAACTTTCGTACCAAAGACTTTACTGCCCACGGGCATCACTGAAATATTAACATCACAACGCAATGAACCTTCTTCCATGTTACCATCACAAATGCCCAAATAACGTACCAATTTACGGACCTCGGTCATAAAAGTTGCCGCTTCTTCGGCAGACTTGATTTCGGGTTCTGTAACCATCTCAATCAATGGAGTTCCCGCCCGATTATAGTCAATCTGACTTTCGGAAGAACCTTCGGCAT
>JANPGQ010000784.1:0-14151 GCA_031423975.1 Cytophagales bacterium
TCCTTAGCAAGGGCTTTTACTTGATTGACAAAAGCCACCATTTTGGGCGAAACAATCTCTAAACCACGTTCCACAGCAGTATCTTTTCCTTGATGTTTATAGAGCGTTCCGATTTCCGCCCTTTCGCTATCTTCAAACAAAGGAACATTGATGGCATTGGCAATATGTCCTTTCCGAAATTCAATGGGAGCTCTTACATCAACCACCAATTCGTTTTGGCTTTTACTCAGAAATTCTGCAACAGGGAGTTCTTTGGCTGTCATTTGAGTTGTTAGTTATTGGTAAATACCCATCCATACAATTTAGTTATCTTCTTTTTTCGCATTTTTTTACACGAAATAGTCATTGGTAAATCTACTAAGGGACGATTTTGTTTATCCCGTTTTTGAATAGCTACCGAATCTACAATCCACAGATTATCAATCACTTGTCCAAAAACAGTATAGTTGCCATCAAGGTGCGGTGTTCCTCCAATAGTCTTATAAACTTGCTTTTGCTCCTCCGTAAAAATCCTTTGTGGACTCCGAGCCATTTGTTGTGACAAAGTCGAATCGTTCCAGATTTTTCCTTGCACAATATAATACTGACACCCAGACGATGCCTTCGTAGGATTATTGTCTCGGGCTGCCGCTAATACGCCTTTTTTATGGAATAAATCAGGCAAGATTTCGGCATCAATTTTATAGCCTACATCGCCATTACCCAGCGTTTCATTGGGTTTTGCCTTGCGAGAATTGGGGTCGCCACCTTGAATCATAAAGCCATTGATGATGCGGTGAAAAAGTAACCCATCATAAAATTTATCATCCACCAATTTCAAAAAATTAGCCTTGTGTTTGGGCGTTTTATCAAATAAAACAGCGTGCATTTCGCCCCACGGCGTACCAATAGTCAGGAGGTAATCCTTTTTAGATTGAGCTTTCAGAGACTGATTTATGAAGAAAACGATGTTGATGAAGAGAATTATTTTTTTCATTGATGAATAAGTTGATGAAAATCCAGGGTAATAATTGGGGCAAAATGACAAAAATCCAAGGCAATGATTGAATTTTGAGATACATTTAGCTGAATATAAAATCAAAATCAGCTAACTGTATGCTTTTAAAGATACATTTAGCTGATTTTATCAGTAACAAATTTTACGATAACAACTCTGACACAACTATCTCAAAATCAGGTAGAACGGGTCTTGCAGAGCAAACATCATCTTCAAGACAAACCTTAACATCTCTCCGAGAAGTATAAACATAAACCATTTTGAGTTCGGGGAAGATATGCCAAATTACTTTTACACCTGCCTTGAAATATTCTGTTACTTTTTCTTCTACTTTATTGATATTATCACTTGGAGAAAGAATTTCAACCACAAATTTTGGAATTACATCTACGCCATTTTTGGTTTCGGCAATTTGCTCTACAGTCAAATAAGCAATATCGGGTCTTCGCATTTGAAGACCCGTCAATTCAACGTCATATTCAGAGACCAACGAACCCAACTGTAAATAACCTTTGGCTACAAAATGACGATTTATGTAGTCGTAAATGTAAACTTGCTTTTTGTTCATGCCTATAAATCGTATTAATTCCCCATCGTTCCACTCGTATTTGTACCCATCTTCTGGCTCCCAAAGCATAAATTCTGCTAAGGTTTTAGGGTAATAAGTCTGTGTTTGCTTCTCTATGACCATAGTTTTACTATTTTGAATCAAATATACTTAGAAAAACATGATTTTGAATAGGGTTTTACAGAATTCAATCATTACCAATTATAGATTGGATTAGGATTTTTTCACTTCTGCATAGCTATATAATCCTTCATAAACTCCACCATTGATAAACTTTTCTAAAAACTCAGCAAAAGACTTAGTCAAAATAATAGGCTTATCTATTTTTTGATAAATTGTATAATCATTTCTATCATTCGGATTAATATCAATCGTCCACATATCACAATAAATCATGTACTCACCAATATGAAATGAAGTTTTGTTTAAAAGATATTCGTCCTCTCCATTGTCTATAATTTCTTGTAACGGAATAATTCTAAACATATCCTCATTAGAATAAAATCCATTACAAAATTTGTAAAACTGTTTTATGTCATCGGGCAAATACATTTTACTTTGCTCGAATAGTTTAATTTCTCCATCTGTTGCCTTATCATAAAGAGTTATTCTAAGTTCAGACTGATGCTGAAACATAAACTCTATTATTTCTTCAATTGACGAAAACTTATGATGACTTATAATCTTCGCATCTGGATAATAAGAACTATCATCTCGTTTTTTTCGAAAAATATCAAATAAACCCATAGTCTAAAATTATTTAGTAAGATTTAATTCTAAAAAAATCAGCGGAAATCTGTCAAATCCGTGTCATCCGTGGTCTAATCAATAGGGTTACACAATCCTAAAACCGCCTAAAAGCCATCTCCGCTACCGACTTACCAATTGATAATGAGGAAGTTGCGGCTGGGGATGGGGCATTGAGGATGTTTATTACTTTTTCGTCTTCGATGATGGCAAAATCGTCTAAAAGCCCTCCTGTACGGTCGCAAGCCTGAGCCCGCACGCCCGCACCTCCTTCGATGAGGTCAGATTCTTGGATTTCTGGAATCAATTCTTGCAAGGCTTTCGTAAAGGCGGATTTCGAGAAGCTTCGGTACATTTCGCCCAAACCTGTTTCCCAATATTTCATCGCCACTTTCTGGAATCCGCCCCATGTGAGTGTTTCCCAAAGCTCCTTGGCGTTGATGTCCATTTTTTTGTAGCCTTCTTTTCGGAATGCCAACACTGCATTGGGTCCAGCTTCTACGCCTCCCTTCATCATGCGGGTAAAGTGTACGCCCAAGAAAGGAAAATTGGGATCTGGTACGGGGTAAATTAAGTTTTTTACCAAGTAATGTTTTTCGGGACGAATCTTGAAATATTCCCCACGGAAAGGCACAATCCGAACATCAATTGGGCTATCTTGCGACATTTGAGCCACTTTATCAGAGTATAATCCCGCACAATTTATTACCAATTTTGTTTCGTAAGTATGGTGTTCTGTCTTCACAATTGACAACGAATGTCCTTTGGTAATACCCGTAACTTTTTCGTTAAATTGTAGGTCAGCACCCAAATTTCGCAGTTTTTCTGCCATTTTCTGAGATACCACTTTATAGTCCACAATGCCCGTTTGCGGTACCCACATTCCTTCTACGCACGCCACGTGAGGCTCATATTCTCGCACTTCGGCAGCCGATATTTTTCGCACGCCTTCCAAGCCATTCTGTTGTCCTCGGATATACAAATTATCCAATTGTGAACGTTGCGATTCTTGGGTTGCCACCACCACTTTGCCCGTGATTTCGTAGGGAATATTTTCTTGTTGACAAAATTCTATCAACTGATGATAGCCCTGAATACAGTTGGTAGCTTTCAATGAACCAGGTTTATAATACAGCCCAGAGTGAATCACCCCAGAGTTATTTCCAGTTTGGTGAATGGCTACTTCACGTTCTTTTTCCAGTACCAAAACCTTTAATTCAGGACGTTGTTCTTTGATTCTGAGGGCTGTAGCTAAGCCCACAATTCCTCCGCCAATGACAATAATATCGTGTTGCATATCTAAAAGTAGGTGAACGGTTCACGGCAAACGGTTCACGGTATAATGTGAACGCTTAATGGCGAACAATTCATAATAAAATATTCGTTATAAAATTTTATAAAATATTGAAAATCAATTAGTTATATTGAACTCATTCTGTTCACCTTTTACCGTGAACCGTTCACCGTCTAAGACCATATTTCCCAAGCCTTCTCCGCTTGGCCATGTAGCATCTCCAAACCAAAATGAACCGCTTTTGCACCCTGTTCCAAGCCTTTTTTCAAGAACATTGTTTCCAACGGATTATAGACAATATCGTAGAGTAAATGCTTGTCAGTCAAGAGATTATAAGGTATTTCTGGAAAAGAATCTACCTTCGGAAACATACCCAAAGGTGTAGTATTTACGATTAATAAATGCTCTTGCATAATCGCCTCCGTTAGTTCATCATAGGTGAGGGTATCTTCCTCTTTTTTCCGAGAAACATATTGCGTTTGTATTCCCATGTCTTGTAGGGCTTGGATAATGGCTTTTGCCGCTCCACCTTTGCCCAAAATCAAGGCTCTTTTAGGTTTAATTTCTTGAAAATCAGCCCATTGTTCTAATGTCCACTTGAAACCCCAATAGTCGGTATTAAAGCCTTTGGTGCTGCCATCTTCCATAATTTTGATGGTATTGACTGCCCCAATTTTCAAGGCGGCATCATCCACGGCATCCAAGAAAGGAATAACGTTTTGTTTATGAGGAATGGTTACGTTCAAACCCCGCAAATTAGGAGATTGTGCCTTTAATAATGCAGGGAAATCGTTGATATTTTCCAACTCAAATTTCTCATAGACGTGCGTATCTGAGAGACCCATTTTCTCAAATTTTTCCGTAAAATACCCCTTTGAAAATGAATGACCCAAAGGAAAGCCAATTAAACCGTAAATGTGCATATTCGATGTTAGATGTTCGTGGTTCGATGTTCGGTTTTTGGGTTTGTTTTTCGATTTTCTTGGTTCGAGATTCTGTTTTGGGATTCGTTTTTCGGAGTGAAGCCGAACATCGAACATCGAATCACGAAAATCGAACCTCGAACATCAAATCCCCTCCATTTCCATAAAAGATTGTAAAATAATAGTCGCTGAAATTTTGTCTATATTACCTTTTTCACGACGGTCTTTTTTAGAATATCCACTCGCAATCATGGCTTGAAGAGCCAATTTAGAAGTAAATCGCTCGTCGTGTAAATGTACTGGAATATCTGGAAATGTCTTTTTTAAATTCTTCACAAAGCCCTTTACGTGGGAGGTATTGTTGGTATCTTCACCGTCTAAGTTCACGGGCATACCTACCACAAAAGCCTCAACTTCCTCTTTTTCAAGGTATTCTTTCAAGAAATTGATAATGTCTTTGCTGTGAACAGTATCCAAAGCCGAGGCAATGATTTTCAGCGGGTCTGTAACCGCCAAGCCAACCCGCTTAGTTCCGTAATCTATTGCTAATATTCGCATCTGCGTACCATTTGATTATTACTAAAACAACAAAGTTACAGCAAAAACGTTGGGGAGAATCCAGTTTTTTGTAACTTTAATATCCATTTCCACAAAATATAATTAACCATGCCAAACGAACATACCCCCAATAATAATTCAATTATCGTAAAAATGCCCATTTGGATTGCCATTGCGGTGGTTGGAGGGATTTTATTAGGTGCCAATTTCTTTGGGGGACAAGCCAAAATGAACGATGTTTCGAAGAGCTATAATAAGTATCGTGAAATCCTTTCTTTGATTGAAAGTAGCTATGTAGATTCGGTCAATACGGATTCTTTGGTGGATTATTCTATCAAAAAAATGCTTGAAAAACTTGACCCACATACGGCTTATTTTTCTACGGAAGAGGCTGGTTCGGCACGTTCTCAGTTGGAGTCGGGCTTTGATGGCATTGGTATTGAGTTCAATATGTTTAGCGATACCGTATATGTAATGAACGCCATCATCGGCGGACCTTCCAATGCGGTGGGTATCAAAAGTGGCGATAGACTTCTGAAAGCGGATGGATTTTCATTAACGGGTCCGAAAGTTACGAATAGCTTTATTTTCAGCAAGTTACGGGGTGTTCGTGGTTCAGAAGTGAAGTTGGAAATATTGAGAAATGGAGAAAAAGGCATTAAAAAATTTACCGTTGTTAGGGATAGAATTCCATCTTATTCGATTTCGGCGGGTTATATGATTGATGCTCAAACGGGATATATCAAGGTTGATAGATTTACTGAATCCACTTTTGAGGAATTTAGAAATGTTTTGACAAACTTAAAAACACAAGGTCTAAAACGTCTCATGCTCGACCTTCGGAATAATCCAGGCGGTTATAAAGACCGTGCCGAAAAAATGGTGGATGAGCTTTTGGCGGGTGAGAAAATGATTGTTTATACCGATGGAAAAGGCACAAAATACGATACTCAAACTTATACCAAAAGAGAAGGTATTTTTGAAAAAGGGGCGGTGATGCTTTTGATGGACGAAAATAGTGCCTCGGCGGCTGAAATTGTGGCGGGGGCTTTGCAAGACAACGACCGTGCTTTGATTGTGGGCAGGCGTTCGTTCGGAAAAGGATTGGTGCAAATGCCTGTAAATTTGCAAGATGGCTCAGAATTACGCCTGACCATTTCGAGATATTATACACCAAGTGGTCGTAGTATTCAGAAACCTTATACCATGGGGCAGGAAGAGGATTATGAAAAAGACTACGACAAACGTTTGAAAAGTGGTGAATTTTTTAGTTCGGATAGTATCAAATTTAACGAAAAACTAAAATTCAAAACCTTTGGCGGACGTACTGTTTATGGAGGTGGAGGCATCACGCCAGATGTATTCGTAGCCCGTGATACCACTTATTTTACCAAATATTTAAGCGATTTGTGGGGCAAAAATATCATCCGTGAATTTGCCTTAAATTATACCAACGATAACATAAAATCCTTAGAAAAACTCACATTCAAGGATTTTAACAAGTTTTTTGTGGTAAATGATGCCATGATGCTTGAAATTCAGAAGTTAGCTAAACAAGCTAATGTGAAGATGCGAGTGAGAGATTACGAACGTTCGATGCCCTATATTAAGGCTCAAATCAAGGCATATATTGCTCGTAATGTTTGGCAGCGTAAGGTATCTGACGGTTTGAATAATGAGTATGCACAAGTAATGGCGCAATATGATGATACTTTCCAAAAAGCGCTAATGCAGTTTGACAAAGCTGAAAAAATGGCAAGGGGTGAATTGGTAGAGACGATTTCGCATTCGGTGAAGAAATAAGTAGGTAACGTAGCACGGGAATCCTTCCCGTGAATCGGACGAAGAATAACGAAGCACGACAATCTTTGCCGTGTATTTTCATCCGAATCACAGCAAAGATTGCCGTGCTACGTTATTTATCCACTCTATTTTCTACAACTGCCTGAATATCAGTAGGAACATTCGATAAAAAGTCAAAACCTGTCAATGCTTCCAATTCATCTACTGACACTCTATATTTCTTCCAACTATTTGCCCCAACTGAATTTTGATTGGGAATATTTACAGCAATAATTCTGGTATTTTCATTGATTCTCTGCACATCATTTTGTCCGATGGGCAACACTACAATAATCTTCCAAAGCGATGCAGGAACGATGATGTTATTGTTTTTCCCAATGGTGCGAGCAAAACCATTTGCCCCTTCACCCCCTTGTCCATTTGTACCCGCTATGATATAAACTTCATTACCTTGTTGGGTCAGAATTCTACCATACTCTTCTAAGGTTTTCCAAATTCCTCGATTGTGGTCGGGAGCTTGGGGAGTCATATTAGTCATAAAAAATGTTTCTTGATTATCTTCCAAATCGCCGTCACGGTCGTCTGAGGGGCATAAATGTCCTCTGTCAAAACCCGTGTCGGTATAATCTCTTGGATTAACTTCATACCAATTATTGGGTAAAGAAGGGTCGGGGCGGAAATCATTTTGACGTGCCGTTTCACCTTTCCAAGCGGTACTCAAATGCCACGAAACCCAGTTGGCAGTTCCTTTATTTTTGTTGTAAGAAAGGGTATAGGCAGTTTTTACCATCAAAAAATTATCTGGATAAGAGGCATTGCTGACTGCATTAGAGGGATTTCCCAAGCCTAAATTATCATCACGACTTGCAACTGTCGAACCATTTTCTACGGGCTTGGGCTTGGGTGATGGTGTTGGAGGAAGTGGCGTTGGGTTAGGCGTATAGCCTCCTCCCGTTCCATAGGTTATAATCGTAATATCATCGATATTCAACCGATTGGAAGAACCATCGGTTTTACGGATTTCGATGCGGGTGGCTTGACCAATATTGACATTAAATAAGGCATCACGCAAGGCTTTTTCAGTTGCTGTGAGGCTGTTTCCAATCTGTTGCCAAGAATTTCCAGCATTGGTAGAAACCCATAATTCAAAGGTACTTGCTTTGTCTAATTGATAAACTCCGTACTTGAAACGTACTTGCTGAATACCATTTGGACAATCAAAATTCATGGTCACTTTTGCCGTTTCCTTCATTCTGATAGCCTTAGTACCATTCTTTTGGTCGTTTTCAGCACCACCCATAATGGCATTGTCCAAGTACCACTGTCCCGATGAAACCGAGATATTCCCACCTTCGTAGCGACTTTTGGAAGCCCCATCAAAACCTTCGGGAAAATTGGTGGCAACTTTGGTTTGTGCCGCTGGAGAGGGTGAGCTGGACGAACCCGTATTTGTAGAAGGCACATATATGCCTACGCAAGAAGTAAATGAAACAGCAATACTGAGAAAAAGGGCTAATTTTTTGAACATGAATGGTTATTTTTTAATTTACCCACGAAGATAAGCAGGATTTGAAATGGATTGTTGAAAATGATTTGTTTTGGTATATTTGTAATAGAAGCTATTTAAACTTTTCTTTTATTGTCTAAACAGCTTCAGCATCATTAACAATCTAAACACATCAACGAATGAAAAAAATAATCCTCAACGTACTGGCTATTATTGCAATATTATCATCTTGCCAGAATGCCAAGCAAGAGAAAACTACCACCGAAACACCCTCCATTTCAGAATTAGAAGGAAAACAGTGTTTTATGAGTGCCTTAAATAAAGACACAACTCGTGTCAGTATTCAAATAGATGGCGATAAAATTACGGGCGATATGGACTGGATTCCTTATGAAAAAGACAAGCGGGTTGGTACTTTGGTAGGTGTCAAAAATGCCAATGGCGAATTGGAATTGACCTATAATTTTATGCAAGAAGGCATGAGCCAAACGGAAACTAAAATTATGAAGATAGAAAATGATGTGCTTTTAATTAAGCACGGAGATTTGGAAGACCCTAAAAATGATGGCAATATGAAGTACAAAGATGCTTCAAAAGCTACTTTTTCCGAGAAAATTCCGAAGACTAATTGTGAATAATTTTGATTAAAAACCATTTAATATATTTCGTTTTCAATAGGCTATAAATTCTTGAATATCAGTAATTTATAGCCTATTTTTGTTTTTATAATATTTCCTCAAATTCATTTACCAAACTGGCAAAATCCATGAAAAAATTACTTTTATTCCTCACAATTTTGTGCATAAACTTTGCTTTCAAAAGTACCGTCCGTGAACCCAAACAGTACAGCATTGAACAGTTTTATAAAACTATTCGCTTCAATGGGGGCGGGTTTTCGCACGATGAAAAGAATCTGCTCATCGGGAGCAATCAGACGGGTATTTTTAATGTCTATGAAGTGCCAATTGCGGGCGGAACTTTGAAGCCTTTAACAACCTCTACAACGGAATCTATTTTCCCCATTTCTTTCTTTCCACATGATAATCGAATGTTGTATTCGAGCAATAAAGGCGGTAATGAAATTGACCATATTTACCTAAAAAATGAACAAGGAATCGTAACGGATTTAACACCTGGCGATGCCGTGAAGAGCTCATTTTTTGGCTGGACGTTGGATAGAAAGGGTTTTTACATAGAATCAAATAAGCGAGATAAGAAGTTTTTTGATTTATACGAAATGGATATTGCTACCATGCAAACCAAAATAATTTACCAAAATGATGAGGGTTACAGCCTTGATGCCATCTCAAATGATAAGAAAAACGTGGCGCTGAGCAAGAGTATTTCAACTTCTACTTCTGAAATGTTTCTTTATAATTTAGATACCAAAAAAATCATAAAATTATCGGATAAATCGGCTTCTTATAGTGCTACGGATTTTAGTTTAGACAGCAAAACGCTCTATTATTTGACTGACGACACAGGCGAATTTAAGCATTTGATGAAATATGACATCGCAACGGGTAAGAAGGATTTAGTCTTGGAAGAAAAATGGGATATTATGTACGCCTACCACACCGATAAGGGCAAATATCGAGTGGTGGGTATCAATGAAGATGCGAAAAATGTCATTAAGATTTTTGATTTGAAAACGGGAAATCTCATTGACATTCCCAAAATTCCTGATGGTGATATTGTAGGCGTAAAATTCTCAGAAAGTGAGACTAAAATATCGCTGGCGGTGGGTAGTTCAAAATCGCCCAATAATATGTATGTCTATGATTTTCAGACAAAAAAGCTCACGAAATTGACCAATTCACTCAATCCAGAAATCAATTTGGATGATTTGGTTTCGGCAGAAGTTGTTCGTTATAAATCCTTTGATGGCTTGGATATTCCTGCTATTCTTTACAAACCGCAACAAGCCGATGCCTCGCACAAAGTGCCTGCATTGGTATATGTACATGGTGGACCAGGTGGGCAGAGTCGGGTCGGATTCAGCGAAGCTATTCAGTATTTTGTTAATCATGGCTACGCAATATTGGCAGTAAATAACAGAGGTTCGAGTGGTTATGGAAAAACGTTTTATAAAATGGACGATAAAAATCACGGCGAAAAAGATTTGCAAGATTGTGTGGAGGGAAAAAATTATTTAGCAACTTTGCCGTGGGTTGATGCCAACAAAATCGGAATTCAGGGGGGGTCTTATGGGGGTTTTATGGTAATGTCGGCATTGACCGAAAGACCCAAAGACTTCAAAGTGGGTGTGGATTTGTTTGGCGTAGTCAATTGGTTGCGGACTTTAAGAAGTATTCCACCCTATTGGGAAGCCCAACGCAAAGCCCTTTATGACGAATTGGGCGACCCCACCACGGCAGATTCACTCAGACTCAGACGTATTTCTCCGCTTTTCAATGCCTCAAAAATTGAGCGCCCCGTGATGTTTTTGCAAGGCTCGCAAGACCCACGAGTGTTGCAAGTTGAAACCGATGAAATGGCTGCTGCTGCTAAGAAGAACGGCGTGCCTGTAGAGTACGTTTTATTTCCCGATGAAGGACATGGATTTGTGAAAAAAGATAACAATATCAAGGCAAATAAAGCCATTTTGGGCTTTTTGGACAAATATTTGAAGGGTGAACCCATGCGATAGATTTAATAATTGGCTGGTTGAAATTTGAGTATAATAATGGTTTAAACGGACTTTGACAATGGATAAATTTGAAAAAATTTATCCATTTTTTTCAAAAATTAAGCCTTAAAACACATGAATAGTCTCCTTGACCAACCCTACGATTTGACCCAAGAAGCCGTAGATTTCTTTCAAAAAAATAGATATATCAAGCTCAAAAATGTGTTTGATGTCGATACCTTATCTTTTTATGGAGAGGCCATCAGCCGAAAAATCCTGTAATTTTTTCAAATTCTTACCATTAATCAAATCCTTGATTTATAGAGCATTAGCATTAAAATTTCATAGAAAAGTCATTAAATATGAAATTAAAATCCCAAAGTTTAATGACTTTTTTTACGCATACTAATTCACATTGTTAAGCTATACCGTTGAATATTCTGACCGTTTACTCAATGTTTATACGGTGGTTGTATCAAAAATTATATTAAAACTGAACAATAGCCTACAAATTGCATTCTCGGAAATACCCATCACCTTATCATGTTACAGAAAACCAAAACAATTTTTAGAACAAGCCGTTCTACCATAGCCTAACAATACAGGCATTAAACAAATTATTAACTCATTCCTAAATTGTAAAATTTAAAAGTCATGAAACAAATGAAAGGAGTATTGTTGCTATTGGCAGCAAGTTTTTTTGCCATAAATGTGATGGCACAAGATGTAGTTGACGTGGCGGCAGGGTCAAAAGACCACACTACGCTTGTAGCGGCTGTGAAGGCAGCAAAATTAGTAGAAACTTTGAAAGGTGCAGGACCATTTACCGTGTTTGCTCCTACCAATGCGGCATTCAATAAATTGCCCGCAGGTACAGTAGATAATTTGTTGAAACCAGAGAATATTACAACACTCGGAGGTATCTTAACTTATCACGTAGTTTCTGGAAATTTAGATGCAGCTTCAGTAATAGCTGCCATTAAAGCAGGTAATGGTAAAGCAACGCTACCAACTGTTGGTGGGGGAACATTGACGGCAGCTATTGTGGATGGCAAAGTAATTTTAACTGATGGAAAAGGTGGAAAATCTACCGTAACAGCAACGGATTTGAAAGCAAGCAACGGCGTTATTCACGTGATTGACACGGTTTTAATGCCTAAATAGTTTATGAATTTAGAGTTTATGAGAAAAACCACTTTACTCATAAACTCTAAATTTTAAAATAAATAAACAGCCCCATCCTTCCCCACAGCTACAGCTTTACCTAAGGAATTTATCCGCAAATCATTGAAAATAGCCGTTTCCGGTGTTTCAATTTTCGTCCATTTTATTCCAGATTCTTCAATTTTATAAAGCGAAGTTTTACCTTCATTTTCAACAATTGAATAGCCTAAATTTTCGTGCTGAAAAGCTAATTTTAATACACTTCCTGAAACTCCAGTTTTTATAATTGTCCATTTTTCTCCACCATCAGTCGTCTTCAAAAAAGTGCTATTTTTACCGCCCACAAAAGCCTTTTTAGTATCAATTAAAAAGACCGAAGTTAGCGTTTCATTAACGGGACGAACGGGGTCGATATAATCATAAGTACCGTTAGATTGTATGTTTATTACGTAAATCAACCCATACGTTCCAACTAACATTCCTATCTTTTCCTTCAAAAAATGAACATCACCCATGTAGCCAAAAAGGGTTTCATACTTGGTTTGTGCTAAATTAAAGGTGTTTACATAGTGCAATTCGGTATATTCTCTACCATGAAAGGCATCATAAAATTGCTTCAATACAAAACCTTCTTGATTTCTGGGATAGCTGGCTTGGGTGGCATCGGTAGGTCTGGAAATGGCTTGCCAAGTTACCCCGCCGTCGATAGTGCCTAAGACATTTTTACCACTCAAAACTCCCACTTTTGCATCCTTGAAATTAACCGAACGCATCACAGCATTAGTGCTATTATAATTAATTTCAATCCATGTTTTTCCTAAGTCCATACTCTTAAAAAGATAACCTTTGGTATCATCATTTCCGAAGGCAAAAAGCGTTTGGTCATCGGCAAAACTGAGCGAAATCACATTGGCTTTTTTCATCACGGGGTCGTTGAAAAAATTAACCGTTGGTTTGGGAGGAATAGGGTCAATTATGGGTGTTATGGTAGTGGGCGTTGCATTGCCAGATGTTGTTGGAACTGGCGTTTCTTTTTTCTCAGAACAAGCCATAATGCTAATGCTCCAAAGACCGATAAATGCAATGATGTGAAATGATTTCATGGGATTGCTTTTAAAATAATAACGTGAAATGATTGGCGGATTATTTTGTAAGCAAAGGAAGGAGATACAAATTTCTGAAAAAACAGGGATTAATCAAAACAAATATGGAATTTTGAAACGAAGAAAATATTTTTGTTTTCCTTTGTAGAAAATCAATGTTTATGCTCGAAATCAAACAAATACTACCTTCCGATACTTGGGAAATTCGCCATAGAGTGATGTGGTCGGGAAAGCCTTTTGATGATATAAAACTGCCCAATGATGATGCTGGGCTACATTTTGGATTTTTCAGAGATGGTGTTTTGCTTTCAGTAGTTTCTCTTTTTATTGAGAATGATGATGTTCAATTCAGAAAATTTGCTACCGAAATCGCTGAACAAGGCAAAGGCTACGGAGCAAAATTATTGGAATATTTAATTCAAGAATGTATCCAAAGAAACATCAAAACTTTTTGGTGTAACGCCCGAACATCAGCAAGTGGTTTTTATGAAAAATTTGGTTTAGCAATCGTTTCTGATACTTGGGTAAAAGATGGGATTGAATATGTAAAGATGTCAAGGAACTTGTGAGGGATTTAGCTTCAAATGTTTTAATTTTACAAAAATCCTTAACTTAAAAATGAAACTTTCCCTCATCGTAGCCGTTGCCGAAAACGGTGTTATCGGACATAACAATCAGCTAATTTGGCATTTACCCAATGATTTGAAGCAATTCAAACGCCTTACCACGGGGCATTCTATCATTATGGGACGCAAAACTTTTGAATCCATCGGCAAGCCTTTACCCAACAGAACGTCCATCATCATTTCTCGGAATACAGATTTTCAAGTGGAGGGTTGCATCACGGTCAGTTCCCTT
>JANPGQ010000785.1:0-6034 GCA_031423975.1 Cytophagales bacterium
GTCTTCAATGAGTGATTCACAATTTCTTTTGACAAGTGGGTCTTTCGGTTTTTGGGTTTTTTCATCCCAACCTTTTGGAGTGATTTTAATTCCAGTCTTGTAATAAGTTTGTTTACCATTGAGGTACATTCTAACCTCAATCGTGGCTTCTCCGTTCTGGTCAAGTTTTCCTCTACGATTGAATCGCAAAGAAAATTCAGTAAAAGTGTTCATTTGGGACTGTTTTTTAAGTTCAGTCGCAAACATACTTTCAAAAGGTTAGAATCTATGTGTAGCAAAATGTGTAGCAAACCTAACAAACTCTAACGCTCTATAATCCACTGTAACGCACTATTTATAAATTAACGTTGCACCCCTAAAACACCTAAACCCTTGAATTTCAAGGGTTTAGGGTAATTTTTAGAGGTCTCGAGCGGATTCGAACCGCTGTGGAAGCTTTTGCAGAGCTCTGCCTAGCCACTCGGCCACAAGACCATCTTATTTATTGAATGGGTTGCAAAACTAATACCAAAATGTGGTTGATAAAAGGTTTTTTGCAAAAAATAAAACAAACGTTCTGTAAGTCATTGACTCACAGAACGTTTGATATTGAAATAAATTAGACTATTCTGCTTTCGCTTTTGTATCCAATTTTTTCTTTGCTGCTTCGCTTGCTGATTTCTCCATTGAGGCTTTCAATGCTGTTAAGGCATCTAAATCCCCCATAGTAGTTTTCTCAGCGGCATCTGCCATTTTAGCTACGTCTTTCGCTGTTTTCTTCTTCTCTTCTACTACTGCTTCTTCTTTGGCATCGTTATATGTTCTAACGTGTGACAATTGAATCTTGCGGTCGTCTTTGTTGAATTCAGTTACTTTGAAATCTAATTGCTCACCTACTTCTGCAACCGAACCATCTTCTTTCACAATTTGCTTCAATGCAGATGAGCCTTCTATTCCGTAAGGCAATTCCAAAGTAGCTCCTTTGTCGTTTTTCGAAGTGATAGTACATTTGTGTACTGAACCTACTGTGAAAATTGACTCAAAAGTATCCCAAGGGTTTTCTTCCAATTGTTTATGTCCAAGGGCTAAACGACGGTTATCTGCATCAAGTTCTAATACGATTACGTCTAATTTATCACCTACTTTCACAAATTCAGATGGATGCTTGATTTTCTTAGTCCAAGATAAATCCGAAACGTGAACCAATCCATCAATACCTTCTTCTAATTCAAGGAATAAACCGAAGTTAGTCAAGTTACGAACCGTTCCAGTATGCTTAGAACCTAAGGCATAACGAGCCAATAAATCTTGTTTAGTCCAAGGGTCTTCCGTCAATTGTTTGATACCTAATGACATCTTGCGTTCTGCACGGTCAAGCGTCAAAACAACGGCATCAATCATATCACCTACTTTCAAGAAGTCTTGTGGATTACGCAAATGCTGCGACCATGACATTTCTGAAACGTGAATCAAACCTTCAACTCCTTGAGTAATTTCTAAGAAAGCACCGTAATCAGCTACATTAACTACTTTACCTTTTACTTTAGAACCAACTTCTGTTGTTTCTGCCAAAGCATCCCAAGGGTGAGCTTGCAATTGCTTCATACCTAAAGAAATACGTTTCTTGTTCTCATCGAAGTCCAAAACAACCACTTGGATTTTTTGGTCAAGTTTAAGCATTTCTTGTGGGTGGTTGATACGTCCCCACGAAATATCAGTAATGTGAAGTAAACCATCTACACCACCTAAGTCGATGAATACACCGAAGTTAGTCATGTTTTTGATTACACCTTCCAATACTTGTCCTTTTTCAAGGTTAGTAAGGATTGACTGACGTTGTTGTTCAAGGTCTTTCTCAATCAATACTTTGTGTGATACTACTACGTTATCGTTGGCGTGGTTGATTTTCACCACTTTCACTTCCATTTTCTTACCTACAAAGATGTCGAAATCACGGATTGGCTTCACATCAATTTGTGAACCTGGCAAGAATGCCTCAATTCCGTAAATATCAATAATAAGACCACCTTTGGTACGACGTTTCACGAAACCATCAATTATAATGTCTTGTTCAAGAGCATCTTCAATGTTTTTCCATGCAGTCATTACTTTGGCTAATTTACGAGAAAGAATCAATTGACCAGATTTGTCTTCTTGGTTTTCAACGTAAACGTCCACTACATCGCCCACTTTCAATTCGGGCATATCTCTGAATTCTGAAGTTGGTACTAAACCATCTGATTTAAAACCAATATTCAAAATTACTTCACGGTCAGTAATCCCTACGACCGTACCTTTTACTACTGCTTTCTCGGTAACTTGGTTTAAAGTTCCCTCGATAAGTGCTTCTAATTGAGCTCTTTGTTCAGAAGAGTAACCTCCACCGAAACCTTTTGTGGTGACTGCATCCCAGTCGAAATCTGCTAATTGATTAGCCATGTGTGAATAAGCCCTTTTTACGTCATCTCCTCGGGCAATGAAAGATGAATTTAGTGAATCCTCGAACCTGTTAGAGTTTGGGGGTGCAAAGATACAAATTTTTTTTGTAATGTGTTGAGAATGAGGGAGATTTTTTGTTTAAATAGCAAATACATTGCAAAAAGCGTCGTCTGAAGAATTGCCGTTCTACGTGGTAGCTTTCTTCACAAAATGTCCTAAACCGAAAAGCGAAGCAAAAATTAATCCTAAAACCAGTATTTGAGACATATTTCCCTCGCTGGGGTGTTCGATAAGCCTTTTGATTTCTTGGGCTTGCGTGCCAATCCATATCGACAATATAGTTCGGGGTAACATTCCTAAGAAACCAGCCGTTAGGAAATTGCGAAGTTTTGTAACTGCAAATGAAAACAGTACATTGGTTACGGCAAATGGCAAAATGGGCGAAAGGCGGGCGAGGAGAATGATTTTGAATTCGTCTTTTTGTAAGTTCTCTAAAACCTGCTTAACTTTTGGTTTTTCGGAAAGGATTTTCAAAAAACGTCCACCGTCAATTCTTTGAGCCATTTTATAACCTATATAAGAAGCTATCCAGTAACTAATGGCAATGGGCAGAAATGCTTTCCAACCTAAGAAGTAGCCACTCAATAAAGCTATAAAAGTGGTAGGCGTAAGAGCAAAAGCCATCGTTAAGCACGCAAGGACAAAGGCAATTGTCCAATTTTGGAACGTGAAGTTACTAATTTCCGCTTCGTGCGTAATTACCCAATAACTGATTGAAGAACTTACCAAAAGAGGCATAAGTCCCAAAAAGAAAGTGTAAAGAATGGTGAAAGTATTTTTTCGTAAAAATTCGAGCATCGAACCTAAAATTCATTAAACTTTAAAGGCAATAAATCACCAATTGAATTCATCACAAGCACTTGATTATCAGAGCCTAACATTAGAAATCGAATGGATTGTTGCTGACGGTTTTCATATTCCAACATCGCCTGACGGCACGCCCCACACGGAGAAACACCACTGAATACATCACCCGTCCCTGGACGAGCAATCACGGCAATGGCTTTAATTTTACGTTCAGGATGATTGGCTCCCACCCAAAAAATGGCCGATTGCTCCGCACACGAACCCGAGGGAAAAGCGGCATTTTCTTGGTTATTGGCAGTAATTATTTGGTCGTTATCCAATAGTATAGCCGCCCCTACATGAAACTTTGAATAAGGTGCATACGATTTATAAGTGGCTTTTCGGGCTTCGGTCAAAAGTGTTTTCTCAAGAACTGAAAGTTCATTTTCATTTTCATATTTTTCCAAAGAAATCGTTAAATTTAGTTTCTGCATATTTTTAGGATTCAGGGGTTGGGATTTAGGATTTTTAAAACCTCTTACCAACATTTAAACAAGATTATTTATCATTAATTGAAGTTACGCACAGTTATATTATCATGTCTGATATAATTAAATTTACGAAAAAAAGCAATCTTGTGCAACACGTATCGTCTGAGTTTGATTTGTACACTGACTATTTGATTGTCAATCAAGGTCAAAGTACGGCAACCCAATTATCATCACTTTTGGATGGTCATATTGCCCATGATACCTTTACTCGTAGCTTAAGTGAGCGTACTTATACCTCAATTGATTTATGGAAAGTTGTTAAACCTTTTGCTCTCCAAATACAATCAGATGAAGGTGTTATAATTCTTGATGATACTGTTGAACCGAAACCCTACATGAAAGAGAATGAGCTAATTTGTTGGCATTTTGACCACGTTGAAGGTCGTAGTGTCAAAGGAATAAATCAGCTAACGGCTTTATATTATAATCAAAATGTTAGTTTGCCAGTTGGGTTCAATTTGATTCATAAAGATGAATTCAAAACGGATAAAAAAACAGGTAAACTTAAACGAGTAAGTAGCGTAAGTAAACATCAATATTTCAGGCAACTTATTAAAAGAAGTATTGATAACAATCTGATATTCAAATATGTACTGGCGGACAAGTGGTTTTCATCCAATGAAAATATGACCTATATTTCAGCGTTGAATTCCCATTTTATCATGCCCTTGAAAGAAAATCGTAAAGTTGCTTTGAGTCTTGAAAACCACAATAAAGGCAAGCATCAGTCAATCGAATCATTAGGTTTGGAAGAGGGTCAAACTTCCTGTGTTTATTTAAAAGGCATGGACTTACCACTCCTGATAACTAAACAGGTTTTCAAAAACGAAAACTCAATAAAGGGGACTCTTTATCTGATAACCAATGATTTGATGGCTGATGCAAGTTCAATTAAAGACTACTATCAAAGAAGATGGAAAGTCGAAGAGTTTTACAAGTCAGTCAAGTCAAATACGGGATATTCAAAATCCCCAGCTCATACAATCAGAACGCAAAGTAATCATCTGTATTTATCGATGATTGCCTTTGTCAAATTAGAGGCAATCAAGGTAAATACTAAAAAAAATCACTTCGCCATTAAGTCTATTTTAGTAATAAATGCGATGAAAGTGTCCATGAGAAAACTCCAAACACTAAAACAGAACATTACTCTACTAAATCAGTGTGCGTAACTTCAGTCATTAAATCTTCAAAAATTACATTTCTACAATCTTTGAGGGAAAACGATAACTAATTTCTAAAAATAAAAGTTCAAAACACAATACATCTTTTTCTCAAAAAATATCCCGTAAGCCTTTGTATATTAAGAAGAAAGCCGTAATTTTGCAGTCCGTTTCGTAAACGGTTTACACATTTTGAAGTTTTTATCATTTCAATTGACTGTAAATCAGATTGTTTGGTTACAGAATAATCCCATCACGAAGCTACGAAAAATCTCAGGTAGGGAGCTTCCAGCCCGACTGGCAGAGAAATTTCAATTATTTCAAAGTTTTAAACATTTACCGTAATGGCAAAAGAAATAGCAGGCTACGTTAAGTTGCAATGCAAAGGTGGTGCCGCAAACCCTTCGCCCCCAATTGGTCCAGCCTTGGGTTCTAAAGGTTTGAACATCATGGAGTTCTGTAAGCAATTCAATGCGAGAACTCAAGATAAACCAGGCGTTATTCTTCCTGTTTTGATTACTTATTTCAAAGATAAATCTTTTGAATTTGTAGTAAAAACTCCTCCAGCACCAATCTTGTTGTTAGAGGCAGCGAAAGTAAAACTTGGTTCTGCACAGCCAAACTTGAAAAAAGTTGGTTCTGTAACTTGGGAGCAAGTAAGAACGATTGCAGAAGTAAAAATGCCTGATTTAAATTGTTTCACTATCGAATCAGCAATGAGTATGGTAGCAGGAACGGCTCGTTCAATGGGCTTAACAGTATCAGGAGAAAAACCATTCTGATTATTAAGTTGTGAGTGATGAGCGGTTCGCCGCTGCGATTGTGAGTATTGTTCGGTTAGTTTTTCTAATCACTAAATCACTAAATCACAAATAGCTAAATTCAGATAACGACATTTAAAAAAATGGCTAAGTTAACAAAAAAGCAAAAAGAAGCTCAATCAAAATATGACGCAACGCAATCGTATTCACTTACGCAAGCCGCTGAGATTTTGAAAGAGATTTCATATACGAAATTCGATTCTTCAGTAGATATCGACGTTCGTTTGGGGGTTGA